>NZ_VULV01000006.1:0-145316 GCF_009696495.1 Bifidobacterium sp. WCA-178-WT-4B
AAGAGAAGATTTGCGGCGGCCATGGCCCAGGTGAGACGCCCGGTCCCATTCCGAACCCGGAAGCTAAGGCCTGGCACGGCGATGGTACTGCACCCGACAGGGTGTGGGAGAGTAGCACGCCGCCGCATCACACGTACAGGAAGCCCCGATACCTTGAAGGTACCGGGGCTTCCCGCATATCGGGACACTTGCGTGTGGGGGGGGGGTGTCTCGCGTTCTTGGGCCTCAGCGTCTTGGGCCTCCCCCCGGTCCGCCGCGCGGACGACTCCCCTCAAAGAGGAAAGCCAGAAACTGGCTTGGTTATGGGGTCGCTCTACACTGGCTTCTGCTATGCATTACTTCACCCCTAAACGTTGCGCTACGTCGAATAAAATCATGTATCACGATAAGGCGCAGGCTCAGCGTGCCGCTGATCAAAGCCTGATCGAGCGCGGCGCCGAACTCTGGGTGTACCGTTGCGAATACTGCGGATGCTGGCACCTCACGCATCGCGATCCACAATCCAGTTACCGGCATGTGCCGCTGAACCAGCAACTCAAGCCACACAGTCGTAAAAAGGGCTACAAGCCACGTAGACGTTAGCGTCAGAAGCTCCACAGGCCTCGCCAACGCCGTGTCTGAGACAGGTTACGGTCCAAACACGCCAGGTCGTAGGCTGCTAAGCGTTCAGGGCGCTCGGACACACTCCGTCCAACACTTACATCACCTTGGTGCTTTCCAGATTGCGGATGATCCAATCGTTCAGGCGGATCACCGGCTTGCGCAGCATAAGCCCCAGAAGCAGCGAAGGAACAAGGAACAACGCGAGTTTGCCCATGGAAACCCAATACTCCATGCCGAACGAGCCGGCCATGGCCGAGTGCATCGCGTCCACCGCATAGGGGAACAGCAGCCATTTGGAAACGGCCTGGAAGAACGGGGGCAACGTCTCGATGGGGAACGTGCCACCGGAGCCGGCCACCTGCATCACCAGCAGCACCACGGCGATGGCTTTGCCGATATCGCCGAACGACAGGGCCAACGTGTACACGATGTTCGAGAACACCAGCGCGGTCAGCCAGCCGACCATCATGAACCGGATCGGGTGCTCACACTGCACGCCGAGATAGAACATATCGCCGAGGCACACCAGCGTGCCTTGCAGCAAAGCAAGGAAACCGAAAATCATGTATCGGCCGAAATATTCGTGGTGCAAGCGTAAACCGAACTGCCGCGCATTGCCGGAAGACTCGGCACGCGGCTTCTTCAGCACATCCAACGCGGCGGCCGGTCCGGCAATCCGCCCGGCAATCATGGCCTCGCGAAGACCCACTCCCGAACCGAGCGGCAGATCATTGCCCAACCCTAAGATACGAGCCTTCTCATGGTCGGAAATCGATACTTTCAACATGGCGACCAGAATGATCGCACCGACCCAAATAGACAAAATCGTGTAGAACGGAGCCATCGCGGAACCATAGTTGGCAACGGGATAGAGCGCGATGCGGTCGACCGCTACGGGTGCCGCCAGCATGGAAGCAATGGCATCGGGCTTCGCAGAGGAAATCACAGACAGGTCGTTGGTGCCGCCACTGGTGATAGAGGCGAGTTGGGAAGACAAGTTGTCGAGTTTCTTCGCCGAACGGGTCAAAGCGCTAGCTGCGTCAGTCAAGGCCGACTGGATATCCGTCAGGCTGTCTGAAACGCCGCCAGAAAGACCTGACACGCTGCTGACGGTCGACGCAAGCCCGTCGATTACGGAACTTGCCTGCGTGGCCACTTCGCCCATGGACGAGGTCAGATTGTTCAGTTGCGGTTTCAGCGTGCTCTTGTACGTGTCTGAAGCCTGAGTAATCGATTGTTTGGCGGCGGCGATTTGTGATTTCAGATCTCGACGCGCTGTATCGGCATCGGCAGTGCCGTTTGCTATGTGCGTGGCCGCATCGCCCAACGCGGTGGCGGCTTGCTGCATGCTCTGCTGCGCCTTTGTGGCTTGGTCTGCAGCCGCGTTCAGTTGAGCGGCAACGGTATCTCCGCCCACGGGCAGTGAAGCCGCTTGTTTGGCGAGATCTCGTAAAGCGGCGGCATACTTTCCAAAGCTGTCGGCCTGAGCCTCCACTTTGGATTGCATATCGGTCAGCTTGTTTGATATCTGCGAGGATTGTGAGCCCACATCGGCAAAAGCGGCATCGATCTGCTTGGCAATGGTGTCGTAGGATGAACCGGCCTGCTGCAATGCCGTACCGACGCCATCGGTGGCTCCGGACAATGCCTTGTCGAGGCTGGAGACGCCGTTGCGGGTCTGTTTCAACGCCTTTTTGGTTGTGGCCGCAGCTGAGCCTGTTGACCCCAGCAGCTTATCGGTGGAATCAATGATGCTGTTGGCGGCCCCGAGCAGATTGGCATAGGAATCCATCTGCGACGCAGTGCCGGTCGAACGAGACGACATGGTAGCAATATGACTGGTGGCGTTGTTGACGTACTGCTCCATTTGCGGGCTTTGCGCGTAATCGGCCACGTTGGAAACCAAATCCAGCGCCACGCTCGCCAAGGTCTTCACGAATGTCTGGTCGATGGTCGTGGCCACGGTGGTAGCACCCTGGTCGGTGATATGCGGAGCGATTGGATTGATTTTCTCATTGAGATAGTATTCGAGCTTGGCGTGCTTGATCTTCGGTGAAAACAGCGTCATCATATCGGAGCTGAAGCTCTTTGGAATAATCAGCGCGGCATAGTATTCGCCTGAGTTCACGCCATCGATGGCCTTAGCACGATCCACAAACTGCCAGTCAAGGTCATGATTGGCCCTGAGCGTATTGGTCACGGTTTCGCCGACGTTGATGGTGATCGGCATCAGATCGGACTTATAGCCCTTATCCACGTTTGCCACGGCGACCTTCAAGGCCTTGGTGTTGCCGTACGGGTCCCAGCTGGCGGCGATGTTGTACCAGGCGTACAGTGCCGGCACAATCACCAATCCCATAGCCACGATTACGGCGATCACATTGCGGGTGGCTTGGCGCACGTCACGTACGAATATTTTCCAGATAAGCTTCATCGTGCGTCTCCTTGCCCAGACTGCCCGGACTGACCGGGTTGCTCAGACTGCCCGGATTGACCGGACTGCTCGGACTGTGCGGTGTGCGCAGTCGGCTCGGCGGCCTGATCGCCGAACAGTGTGAGTCGTTCAGTGGTTTCGCCGATATCCGGATCGCTGTCCATCGCCGCTTCGTGACGTCCGTGGCCGTGGAAACGCCGCCACACATATCCGTTGAGCATCACATTGCGGAACTCGTCGGCACTCATGGCGCTGACGCCAAGCTGCACGGCGTAGGTTTCGCGTGCGTATTCAACCACAATGAGATAGGCGTCGATAAGAATAATCGACAGAATCCAGGAGGTCAGCATGGCGATTTTCTCTTGGGTGACAAACAGCAGCACCAGGAATACGAACGGGAGTACGGTCAGCAATGCCAGGCCGGCAACGATCATCTTTGGGTACCGTGCGAAGAACCGGTGCGCGCGATGGGCGATGATATCGCGCAGTTCCTTGCTGTCGGACACCGTGCGGAATACGGAGTTCAAGCTCACCTGTTCGTTCACCATGCTGTTGTGCTCGGTGATCATCAGGTCGGTATCTCCCAAACGACGGTCGAACAGCGCGTTCAGGTTCATCGCATACCGGCGTACGACAAGTCCCACGAAAAGCGCCGCCGGCAGATACCAGAACAGGTGCAGCATGTCGAGCCAGTAATGGTTCGCGTACAGGCCGGCGATCGGGCCGCGCATCGCGTTGATGCCGTAGGTAAAGGGCAGCCACGGGTGCAGTTCGCGGAAGAAGTTCGGCATCATTTCAATCGGATACAGGCCGGAGGCACCGGGTATCTGCACAATGACCAGAATTACGGCGATGGCTTTGCCGATATGGCGGAATGCCACGGCCAGTGCATAAATAATGTTGATGTAGACGAACGAACAGAAGATTCCGGCCAAGATGAACAGCAGCGGATGCTCGCATTGGATGCCGAGCACCAGATCGCCGATGGTGGCGATGACGGCTTGCAGGAATCCGATGGTGACCAGCAGCAGCCAGCGGCCAAGATATGCTTGCGTAGCGGTGATACGGCGAATGCCCTTGCGGTCGACCTCAAGCTTGTAGATGGCAATCAGCACGAAACCGCCTACCCACAGTGCCAGATTCGTGTAGAACGGGGTGACTGCGGACCCGTAATTGTCGGTGGCATACACGACTTTCGTGGTCAGAGCGACGGGATTGCCCATGAACTCGCCGAATCCCTTGTCATCCAGATGCAGCGTATCCCGGATTTTCTGGTAAGCGGCGGAACTATCGAGCGTGGCGATATCGGTGCGTACGGTGGCGACATCGCTGGCCACCTGGCGCAGCGAATCCTGCGTGCTGCTGATGGTGGTTTTCGTTTGGTTCAGGGTATCGACAAGCTGGTCGAACAGCCCGTCGGCCTGATCCAAGGTGCCGGACAACGAAGTCAACGTGCCATCCAGCGTGCCGTTCAGGGCGGCGAAACTGTTCAATGATGAGGTGAGCGATGGCATCACGGTGCCGGTCAGCGAGCCGCGCGCGGTATTCAGCGCCGCGATGCCGCCGGTGGTGGTGTTGGTCATGGCTCCGGAAAGATTCGTGGTGGCGTCTTTGCCGGAGTTGATGAACTGTGTGGTGTCGGTATGGAAGGTGTTGAGCTGTGTCTGCTGTTTGCTGATCAATGAGTCGAGCGCATCGATTTGTTTCCAGATGTTCTGGCCGACCGGGTCGGTGGTGTCTTTGCCGATGCCGGCTTTGGTCAGCGCGTTTTTCAGATCGCTGATTGACGTTTGGGTGGCGTTCAGTGGAGCCGAAAGTGTGTTGGTGATGGTGTCGACGGAGTTCTGCGCGCTGTTGAAGGAGCCGGTGATGCTGCCGGCGGCGTTGTTGACGTGAACGGCCAGTCCGGAGAGTTGTGCTGAACTGGTGTCGAGCGCGCCGACCAGTGTGGTGGAGAAGGCTTGTGACCCGGCCTGTGTTTCCGCCAACAGTGTGCCGGACTGGCGGGAGGCCTTCTGCGCGGCCGCGACGGTCTGCTTGAGTGAGGCGGTGGTCTGTTTGGCGTCGGCGAGAATCGTGTCTGACTGGGCTAGCGTGTCCTGTAAGTCGGTGAGTGAATCCTGAACGGTGTTCAGCGTGGACATCACCGTATTGAGATCATCGATCGTATCGTGCTGGGCTTTGCCGGTGACTTGGTCGAGATCGTCTCCCGCTTCGGAAACGACCGAGGCAACGGTGGTGGCTACCGTGGTGACGAAGGCGGAGTTGATCTGCTCATCGATGGTGGTGGCACCGGTGTCGGTGATTTTCGGCGCGATCGCGTTCTTCTTCTCATTGACGTAATACTTGATTTTCGGCTGTTTGGAGGTTCCGGTCACCGATTCGACCAAGCTGGCGCTGAAATCCTTGGGCAGCACGATGGCTGCATAGTATTCGCCGGTCTCCACGCCGTGTACGGCCTGTTCCTCATTGTCTACGAAGCGCCAGCCGAGTTCGTCGTTCTGCTTGAGTTTCTTGACGACCTGCCGGCCCGCATCGAGATGGCCGACCAGATCGTTGGTGGTGCCTTGGTCTTCATTGGCTACGGCCACTTGCAGATTGCCGGTGGCTGAATAGGGATCCCAGTTGGCGAGAATATTGAACCATGCGTACAGCGAGGGCAGTATTGCTACGCCGAGCGTCACCACAACGGCAACGGGATTGCGTAAGATACGTCTGCAATCGCGCAGAAAGACTTGCCAAACTGTCCGCATCCAGTCCCTCTTTTCCGGTTCGTAGTCATTGCAGCCACATGCAGTCTATTCCCACCACTGGTGCGGATACTGCTGGTTTGGCGGGTTTTCTTGCAAAACTGCCCCTTGATTGTCCGCATAATGGGACTGATATGTGGGCGCTCATTGATAGTGCGACACCGGCGTGATGGTTGTGCAATTTTGCCGGTATCCGGTGATGAGATGTTGAGGTGTTGGGACTGAGTCGTCGCAGTGCTGAGACTGAGACGACTCAGTGACGAGCCCATCCGAGCCTATCTCGTTGGTCCTGGTCTCACTAATCCAGACGGAAGCCCTGAGCGGCGGCCTTGTCGAGCAGCGTCTGATGGCTGACATCCTGCCGACTGATTGTGACGACCTGATCGCTGAAGGCGTCCACCGGACGGTCGGCTTGGCGAAGATCGTAGTACCGGTGAACTTCTTCGTCGAAGGCGGGCAGCTGGTCGAGTACTCCATCGGCGTCAGCCGGGTAGGTGTTCTCGAAGAACTGCATCGTGCGCGGCATGCGCGGCTTGACGGTCGGGTTCTGATCAGGCTTGCCGATGGCCAGACCCAGCACCGGATACGTGTATTCCGGCAGATTCAGCACGTCGATAAGGCCGGGGATGTTGTTGAGTAGAGAGCCGAGAATCACGCAGCCCAGTCCCAGCGAATAGGCGGCGGTCTCCATGGCGTGCAGGGCCAGCACTGCGTCGTTCTGAGCTTGGGTAAAGCGATAACTGTACTTGAGATGGAATTCGTCGGAAGCGGGATCGATGCCCTTGCGTTCGGCGATGCGCGCGTTGCGGTGCTCGTCGATGACGAACACGTACAGCAGCGGCGCAGTGGCAATATACGGCTGATGGCCGAATTCGGCGAGCTTGGCTTTGATGGCCGGATCGGTGATGCGGATGGCGGACCAGTCGTTAAGGAACTGGCTGGACGCGGCATGCTGGGCGACGGTTTCGAGCGTGGCGCGGGTATCGTCGTCGATGGCCTCGTCCTTGAACTTACGGATGGAGCGGCGGCCCAGAAGAGCCTCGATTGTTGCGTTGGTAACCATGGCTTTATTGTCGCACGGCAGACGCCGGACGCCACGGTGAATTACCTCACAGTGAAATGCCGATATTGTGTGGCGGAACTGTGCTGGACTGATGGTTCCTGTCGATTGGCTGATGGGTCCTTGACGAAATTCCAGCGATGAGCCATCAGTCAACCAACAGAAACCATCATCCAACCGGGGGATTAGCGGCTGGGCTTGCGATGGCGGTGGTCGACGAACGCCTTGGAGCCCCGATCCGACAGTTGCGAAACCACTGCGCCGAGTGCGGCCGAAACGGCGGCGAATGCCAGACTCATTGCCAGACCTTGCGGCGCGTCTGCCGCCAGTCCCTTGCGCAGATTGCGTTTGCTCGTGCCCTTGTCCCATATCATCTGGAATACTTTGCCGGCAACCAAGCCTGCCAGCGCTGGGGCTGCCGACTTGATGAGCTTGTCGCCCAGAGAATCAGGGTCGTTGAGTCGGTCCTCGCGCAGCTTATTGACCTTCTCGTCGATGCGGTGCAGGCTGTCGACCGCGCGGTCGGCGCTGGAGGGGAAGTCGGTGTTCGTTTCGTCGCTCATGACTCTCAGTCTAATAGCATCTCAATCATCTCAGCGCAAAAGATGGGCGTTAATGGTGGAGTCATGAACGAGCGCAGACTAGAGTGGAGGCATGAGCGAACAGAACGTGAACGGCACCGTTGCCGTCGAGAACTCTCGTGGCGGCAACGGATTTTTGGTGTTGCTGCGCCACGGCCAGACCGTGTGGAGCGAATCCGGGCAGCATACCGGGCGCACGAACATCCCGTTGACCGCGGTCGGCGAGCAGCAGGCAGCGGATGCCGGAAGGCGCCTGCGCGAAGCTTTCCCCGAAGGATTCAGCCAGGGCTGTGTGTTTTCCAGTCCGCTGAAGCGGGCGTGCCAAACCGCTGAATTGGCTGGTTTTGCGGACCATGGTGTGTTGGACGGCATCGCTGAATGGGATTACGGCCGAGCCGAGGGGCGTACGCGCCAGCAGGTGAGTGAGGCCAGCGGTTTTGAATGGGATGTGTGGCGTGATGGGCCGCGCTCGCTGACGCCCACGCTGGAGGGCGATTGGGTCGAGACCTTGCCTTCGGGCGAGCAGGTGCCGGTTCATGCCGGGCCTGGCGAGACGCTGGAAGAAGCAGCGGCACGCGCCAAGAGCGCCATCGATGAGATTACGCCGCTTCTGAAAGACGGCCATAATGTGCTGTTGGTGGCTCATGCGCACATCCTGCGCATCCTCACCTCGCAATGGCTGGGCGTGGACCCGCATTTCGCGCGGTTGCTGCGTTTGGATACGGCGCACTACTCGGTGCTCAGCGTCTATAAGGGAGATAACGTCATCGAACGGTGGAACGCCTAGCCCCGGTTGCGCTGTGATTACGCTGGCCTGCCCGCTACTGCGGGCGGGCCTTTATTGTTTGTGGTGGGAATTGCGGTATGTCGATAAATGATTTGCAAACGATAGCGTCGGCGTGTTGTTTTTGATGGGTATAAGTGGCAATCGATCGCCATGAAAGATATGTTAGCGCTCTCATGATTGCGAACGCTTGCATTACGATAATGAGGCAAAAAGGCTGAAGTAATAGGATATCTATTGACAATGGCCTGAAAATGATGATCTATGACGCGCCGCTATTGCTATCGTTTGCAAAAAGAAGCAAACCGTTGCATAATAGTGCATGTCGATAGTCGTAAAGGTGCGTGCTAGCGTACCTGTCCCGACCGGGGATGGCCGGGATCGACGATGAAAGAGAAAGGTTCGATGATGAATCGTACAGTCAAGTCAGCAGTCGCGATGGCGGCTATCGCTGCGATGTCCCTCGGCACTTTGGCGGCCTGCGGAAGCTCGACCTCCGGCGATGACGCCAAGGGCAAGGTCTACTACCTGAACTTCAAGCCGGAAGCGGCTGATCAGTGGACTGCTCTGGCCAAGGAATACACCAAGGAAAAGGGCGTTGAGGTCAAGGTGCAGACCGCGGCCTCCGGTACCTACGAGCAGACCCTGAAGTCCGAAATCGCCAAGTCCGAAGCCCCGACCCTGTTCCAGGTCAACGGCCCGGTCGGCTACCAGAACTGGAAGAAGTACACCGCCGACATGTCCAATACGGATGTGTACAAGGAGCTTGCCAACCAGGATGTGGCCCTGAAGGATGGCGACAAGGTGGTCGGCGTGCCGTATGTGATGGAAACCTACGGCCTGATCTACAACAAGGACATCCTCAACAAGTACTTCGCGCTGGATGGCGCCAAGGCCACGTCCATGGACGAAATCGACAACTTCGACACCCTGAAGGCCGTGGCCGACGACATGCAGGCCCGCAAGGACGAGCTCGGCATCAAGGGCGCGTTCACCTCCGCCGGCTTCGACTCCAGCTCCGACTGGCGCTTCAAGACCCACCTGGCCAATCTGCCGCTTTACTACGAGTTCAAGGACGACAACGTCACCGAGCAGCCGGCCAAGATCAAGGGCACCTACCTGCCGAACTACAAGAAGATCTTCGACCTGTACATCACCGACTCCACCACCGAACCCACCCAGCTGAGCGCCAAGACCGGAGATGATGCGAACTCCGAGTTCGCGCTCGGCGAGGCCGCCTTCTACCAGAACGGCACCTGGGCCTGGACCGACCTGCAGAAGGCCGGCATGAAGGCCGAATCCGTGGGTATGATGCCGATTTACATCGGTGTCAAGGGCGAGGAGAAGCAGGGTCTGACCACCGGTTCCGAGAACTACTGGTGTATCAATGACAAGGCCTCCGACGCCGACAAGAAGGCCACCGAGGACTTCCTCAAGTGGGTGATCACCTCGGATACCGGCAAGAAGGCCCTCTCTCAGGACATGGGCTTCACCACCCCGTTCAAGACCTTCGATGACGTCAAAAGCGACAACCCGCTGACCGAGGCCGCCGTGGAAGACCAGGAGTCCGGCAAGACCCAGGTTTCTTGGAACTTCACCATGATGCCGTCCGAGGAATGGAAGAACAAGGTCGGCCAGGCGCTGCTCGAGTACGCGCAGGGCACCGGCAAGTGGGATGCCGTCAAGACTGCCTTCGTGGACGGTTGGGCTTCCGAATACGAGGCCTCGCACTGAGTCTCATGGAGTCCCATAGCCGATAAGTAACAATCCGCGGCGCCCCTGCCTTTCCTTCTCCAGGGGCGCCGCTTTGTATTGCTGAGTCTCGCACAAAATCGGCCGCCTCGGAAAAAGTGTGAGGCACACACCCGGCCAATCGCACACTGTGGGTCCATGGATTGGCGATTTCCGCCATTTCCCACAATGTGCGATTGAGCGTTATTGTGCGGTTGCCTCACGCTTTTTCTATGGTGGGCTTTGTTGTGTGAGCCTACTTAACGCGGGAGGTGGAGGAGCGGACCTTCAGCTGGGCCGGGAACACGATATAGGGTTGCTCAATCGGCTTCTCGTCAATGAGGTCGAGCGTCATGCGGGCTGCCACGCGGGCCATCTCCGCCGGATCCTGGCGGATGGTGGTCAGGCCGATATCGCCGGTGTAGAAACTATCGTCGTAGCCGACCAGCGAGACGTCGCCGGGCACGGAGAATCCATTGCGCTCCAGCTGGAACATAAGCGGCAAAGCGATGCCATCCTCCTGGCATGCGATGGCGGTGGGCATCTCGTCTTGGCTCATGAGTTGGTCGACCACGTCGCTGATTTCATAACGTCCATCGTCATCGACCTTGCAGACGATGACCTGCGGCTCGATGCCTTCCCTGCGGCAGCAGGCGGTGAATGAGTCGAATCGGCTTTGCACGGAGAAGCTCAGCGACACCTCGCGATTGGTGCTGATATAGGTGATGCGGCGATGTCCGAGATTGATAAGATGGCGGGCGGCCAGCGTGGAGCCCTGCACGTCGTCGATATTGACGGCGGCGGTAAAGCCGCGGGCTTCGGGCTCGACCGAATTGATGCCGACGATCGGCACGCCGACCGAAGCCAGTTGCGCGATTTCGTTGTTGTCGATATCGAAAGACGCCACAATCACGGCATCGGCGTTACGGCGTACCGGCAACATCTCGAAGAATTCCTTGCGCTCCTCGATGCTGGAAATCTGGAATACCGAAATATCGTAGCCCTGCGTGTGCAGCACCTCGTTGAGCCCCTCGATGACCGAGGCGGTGAACCACAGGCGGATATGGCCGCTCATCAGTACTGCGATGCGCAGGGCACGGCCGGATTTCAGGGCCGCAGCCGAGCGGGAGAGTGAGAAATTGAGTTTGTCGGCGATGGCGAGCACGCGCTCGCGGGTCTTGGCCGACACCAGATCCGGTCTGGTGAAGGAACGTGAGACGGTGGAGATGGAGACGCCGGCCTCGCGGGCGACATCCTGAATGCTCGTAGCCATTGCAGCCCCTTTGCGTTGAATGGAAAATCGCAATACACATGCGCAACTGACTCCAGTGTACATGCTGATTGATTGATTTGCGGCGATGACAACGATTGTATTACAAACGTTTGCACAGTGTCTATGACGGCGTCAGATTGGCTTTATATAGCCGTTATCTTAGTTGAAAGAAGATTGCTGGAGCCGGAGTGTGCTCGAACTTGAAACGCCTAAAATGACAACGTTTGACATATAATGATTCGACGTTTACTATGAACATAGGCTTGAACGAGAACAGGCCGTGCATGCGGTTCTCGATCGGCAGGCTCGCATTGAGTTGAACTCCGCAGCCGGCGCACGATGCAGTGTCGCAACGCAGCGGACTCAAGGAGGAGGAAAAGTCATGATCAGCATGGCTGGCAAGGCGATACGCAGATGGTGGGCGCTGTTCGCGCTCCCCACATTCGCCGCATTCATCATCGGGTTCCTGGTGCCCTTCATCATGGGCGTCTACTTAAGCTTTTGCGAATTCACCACCGTTACCGACGGTGAATGGGTGGGGCTTAAGAACTATGGCAAAGCGTTGAAAGACAAGGAATTCCTGCACGCGCTCGGCTTCTCCACCGCGTTTACCATCGTGACCACCATCGTGATCAACGTGATCGCCTTCGCCATCGCCTACATGCTGACCAAGGCGATCAAGGGATCCACGCTGTTCCGCTCGGTATTTTTCATGCCGAACCTTATCGGCGGCATCATCCTGGGCTACATCTGGCTGCTGCTCCTGAACGGCGTACTGGCCCACTGGGGCCGCGCCCTGACCTATAAGGCGTCCTACGGGTTCTGGGGTTTGGTCATCCTGGTGTGCTGGCAGCAGATCGGCTACATGATGATCATCTACATCGCCGGCCTGCAGGCCCTGCCCACCGACGTGCTGGAGGCCGCGGCCGTGGACGGCGCCAACGGACGGCAGACCATGTTCCGCATCATCATCCCGCTGATGATGCCGTCCATCACCGTGTGCTCCTTCCTGACCGTGACCAACGGTTTCAAGCTCTACGACCAGAACCTCGCATTGACCAACGGTGCGCCGAGCAACATGTCTGAAGGTCTGGCGCTGAATATCACCCGCACCTTCTACGGCCGTATGGGCTGGGAAGGCGTCGGCCAGGCGAAGGCCGTGCTGTTCTTCATCCTGGTTGCGGTCATCGCCCTGATTCAGAACAAGCTCACCACGAGCAAGGAGGTGGCAGCCTGATGAACGAGAACAAGCCTGTGAAGCATGGCGCATTATGGACCGTGCTGTTTGCCGTCGTCTCCCTGTTCTGGGTTTTCCCGATCGTCCTGGTGCTGATCAACTCCTTCAAGCAGAAGGCGTACATCTCCAAGAACGCCTTCTCCCTGCCGACCGGCAAGGCGTTTGTAGGACTTGAGAACTATGTGCGTGGCATCGAGACCACGCAGTTCTTCGCCTCCTTCGGCTGGACGCTGCTGATCACCGTCGGCTCGGTGGTGCTGATTCTGGTGTGCACCTCGATGTGCGCATGGTGGATCGTGCGCGTGAACAACTGGGCTGCGAAGCTGCTCTACACCCTGTTCCTGTTCAACATGATCGTGCCGTTCCAGATGGTGATGTTCACCCTCTCCAAGATCGCCGACATGCTGAAGCTCAATACCCCGTGGGGCCTGTGCATCGTGTACCTCGGTTTCGGGGCCGGTCTGGCCGTGTTCATCTTCACCGGCGTGATCAAGGGCATCCCGCAGGAGCTTGAGGAGTCCGCCATGATCGACGGCGCGTCAGTGCCACGCATCTTCTTCCAGATCGTGGTGCCAATCATGAAGCCGTCGATCGTCTCGGTGGCCATCCTCGAAGCCATGTGGATCTGGAACGATTACCTGCTGCCGTACCTGACGCTCGACCTCGGCAAGTACAAGACCATCTCGGTCGCCGTGCAATACCTCAAGGGCGGCTACGGTTCCGTGGATATGGGCGCCATGATGGCCTGCCTGGTGCTGGCCATCATCCCCATCATCGTCTTCTACTTGGTATGCCAGAAGTATATAGTCTCTGGTGTCATGGCGGGAGCCGTCAAGGGCTGACGACTCGCGTCGTCAGCCCATGGCTGGAAGCCCAGTGGGCTTCCAGCAGGCTCCAGGCTGAGCCGCGACAGCGGCGAAGCTAATGATGAGCCTCGCCGTAGGCGAGTCCGTAATTGCAGGGCGGGCGCGGTCAAGGGTTGAGCCCGACAATCTGGCGGGGAGCCAAGAGCAGCACAAGGAGTAGTTGATGAACTGGCTGGCACCGGACTCGAAATTCATGCGCGCGTGGAGCAATCTTGTTGACGGCGTATGGATCAACATTCTGATGCTGGTCACTTCGATTCCGCTCATCACCATCGGTGCGGCCCTGACTGCCGGCCATGATGCTTGCCGCCGCTCCATCGAGGGCGAGGGCAAAGGCGTAACCGCCAACTACTTCAAGTCATTCAAAACCAACTTCATCAAAGCCACGCTGCTGTGGCTGCCGTTCTTGGTGGTGCTGATTGCACTGGTCTGGTCATGGATCGTCCTGCAGATCACGCCGCTGCTCATCATCAAATTCGCGCTGACCATCCTCTGGCTTATCGGCTTCGAATGGGTGTTCGCGCTTCAGGCACGCTTCGAGAACACCGCGGCCGGCACCTTGAAGAACGCCTTCATCTTCGGCATCTCCCACATCGCGATGACCGTGGCCCTGATCATCGTGGATGCCGTGTTCGTGGCGCTGCTGGTGGCCAGCTGGTTCTACATGCCCGGTGGACTGTTCCTGCTGGTGATCCTTGGCTACGGCACCATGCTGATGCTCCATATCCCCGTCACCGAGCGCGTCTTCAAGCCATATCTCGCCGATCCTGTGGATTCTCCCGATAGTATGCAACGCTAAGCAGCTAGCGGACAGTCAACGAGGATAAGGCGCTGGCCTACGCGATACTGGGCGGTATCCCGCGTTACCTAGAGGAATTTGACCCAAATGAGACCATAGATGCAAATGTCAAGCGGCGTATTCTGAGAGCTATTCGCAAATGAGGCTCTACTTCTTCGCCTGAGTGAGCTGGTAGGCCGCAAAGAGAATGGCGAGCCAAATCACGCCGGCGATGACGGCGACGCGGTAGCTGGCGGAGAAGCACATGAGCACCACCACCAGTGCCAAGAACGCCAACACCACCCACGGGGTCACCTTAGCGAACGGCAGCTTGAAGTGAATCGCGTCGAGCGCTTCCTTGCCGGACTTGCCGGCCAGCTCGGAATCCTCGGGAGCGCCGCCCGCGGCGACCACCTTACGGAACTTCATTTCGGTGAACATGATCATCGTCCAGTTGATGATGCCGGCGATGGTGGCAATCGACATCAGATAGTTGAACGCGAACTCGGGCCACACGAACACCACGACCACGGCGATGGCGGTGATCACGGCGGACGTCAGCACGCCGGCCACCGGCACGCCCTTAGCGTTGAGCTTGCCCAGATACGCGGGCGCATTGCCTTGCTTGGCCAGCGAATACAGCATGCGGGAGTTGGCGTACAGGCCGGAGTTGTAGACGCTCATCACGGCGGTCAGGCACACGAAGTTGAGGATGCCGGCGGCCGCGTGGATGCCCACGGAATCGAAGATTTGCACGAACGGGCTGGGAGCAGCGTCTCCGCCGGTGGTGTTCCACGGTATTACGGCCATGATTACGCCGAGCGCGCCAATGTAGAATACGAGAATTCGCCAGATAATGTCATTGGTGGCGCGGGGAATCGTACGACGAGGGTCCTCGGTTTCGCCGGCGGTGATGCCGATGAGCTCGGTGCCGCCGAAGCTGAACATCACCACGACAAGCGCCATCAACAGACCGGTCCAGGTGCCGTCCTTAGTCTGCTCCATGAGACCGTTCGGGCAGAAGCCCCCTTCCAAGGTGAACCAGTTGGCAAAGCTCGCTTTGATACCGGATGTGGTGGGCAGAGCGAAGATGATGACGGCCAGGCCGCCGATAATCATGGCGATCACGGCCACAATCTTGATAATGGCGAACCAGAACTCGAACTCGCCGAACTTGGAGACGCCCAGCAGGTTGGCGGCGCAGATAATCACCAAGAACACGGCCGCCGACACCCATGTCGGAATCGCCGGGAACCAGTAGTTCACAAACGAACCCACCACTGACAGCTCCACCATCGAGACGAGGATGTAATTGAACCAGTAGTTCCAACCGGAGATGAAGCCGGCGCGCTTGGACCAGTAGCGAGTGGCGTAGTAGCTGAACGCGCCCGCCTCCGGATCCTCAACGGACATTTCGCTCAGCGCGCGCACGATCATGAAGATTGCGAAGCCGCCGACCAAGTAGGCGAGCAGAATCGAGGGGCCGGCCAGCGCGATGGCTTCGCTGGAACCATAGAACAGGCCGGTTCCGATGGCGCCGCCCAGTGCAATCAGCTGGATATGACGGTTCTTCAGTGACTTGCGCAGCGTGGCCGGCACCGGCACATCGTCGGTTTCGCGCGGTTGTTCGGACGTATCGTTAGTGCTCATGATGCCCTTCCCCAGGTTCCTCTGACTATCGGCATGGATGGCGACCCCGCCATGCGCGATGCCCGCCATTGTAAAACGCCGTATGGCGTGATGGCAACGCCCACCGCCACTGGGCGAGACCGGCGACTCACGATCCGTATGCTGGTTGCGCAACCGTCATGGTGTTGTTTTACTGGAAGGGAACAAGGGAACGCAGACGGCTTCGCCGATGTGACGCGCCGTGGTGGGAACTGTCGGAGGTGCGTGATGGCGTATATCGAATTCGATCATGTGGTCAAGGAATACCCCTCCGGCAGCAGTGTGATTCGAGCGCTCGACGAGGCGAGTTTCACCGCCGATCAAGGTGAGCTAAGCGTCATCCTCGGCCAGTCGGGCGCAGGCAAGACCACGGCGTTGAACATTCTGGGCGGCATGGATACCGCGACTTCCGGCCGTGTTATTGTGGGCGATCGCGATATCACCGGATTGCGCAAGCGCGATTTGGTGACCTATCGGCGCAACGACATCGGCTTCGTTTTCCAGTTCTACAATCTTGTGCCGAACCTTACCGCGCTGGAAAACGTGGAGCTTGCCTCACAGATTTGTCCCGACCATTTCGACCCGGTGGAAACCTTGTGCAAGGTCGGGTTGGGGGAGCGCATGGGGAACTTCCCAGCGCAACTGTCCGGCGGCGAACAACAGCGTGTATCCATCGCCCGCGCGATTGCCAAAAAGCCGAAGCTGCTGTTGTGTGACGAGCCGACCGGTGCGCTCGATTACGAGACCGGTAAGGAAGTACTGCAGCTGCTGCAGGATATTTGCCAAACGCAAGGCATGACCGTGATGATCATCACGCATAATTCCGCGCTTGCACCGATGGCTCATAAAGTGATTCGCTTCCGCTCCGGCAAGGTGACCAGCGAGGAGGTCAACGCAACGCCGCAGCCCATCGCCGATATCGAATGGTAGGTGATTGGCGATGCTCACTGCAAGACACTCTGTGAAACGCCCCGTGAAACAAGCGAGGCGATTCGTGAAACAACCTGTGAAACATTCTGTGAAACGGCGGAACCTCGACGATAGCGGCGGTCGAGGAGTGGGCGTTTCTGCGGTATTTGCCAAAGATACGTTGCGTTGCTGGCTGCGCAGCTGGAAGAGGTTCGTCTCGATCGCCGTCATTACGCTGCTTGGCGTGGCCGTGCTGACCGGCATCTACGCCGGATGCCGCGATGCTTTTCTGGCGGCCGGTCGTTTTTACGATCAGCAGGGACTGCATGACCTGCAGGTGCTATCCACATACGGCCTGACCGGTGATGATGCAGCGGCACTGCGCCGAATCGACGGTGTGCAAACCGTGCAGCCCGAACGTTCTCAGACGGTGACCACGTTGGTGGACGGCACCAAGAAAACCGTGACCATGCAGGAAATCGGTACCGAAGGGCTTGATCAGCCGTACATACGGCAGGGCAAACTGCCGAACAAGGCCGGCGAAGTGGCGGTTACGCAGCAATTCCTGAACGATAGCGGACTCAAGATTGGCGGCACCATTACTGTGACGCCACAAGACACCTCTTCATCCGTCATATCGGTAGCGGCCACGGAGACTGACGATGCCAATAATGATTCCAATGACGATTCCAAGAATGCCGATACGGTAGGTGTCGCCGCCAATGCCTGGGCATCCGATGCGAAGTCCGACGCCAATACGGACGCCGACGCCGAGCAATCCCCGCAGTTCCCCACGAAACTCACCATCACCGGCGTCGTACTCGACCCGCGCGACCTCAACAATCCAGACGGCTATTCGGGCATGACCTCCTTCCGGTCCACCTCATCCGAGGACTATACGTTCTTTGCACCCAGCGACGGCGTGACCGGCAATATATACACTGCGATATCGGTTGCCGTCACTGGTGCGTCCGATTTTGACACGTTTTCCGATGCCTACGATGAAGCCGTCAAAACCGTGGCCGACCGTATCGAGCATCAGATACAGGCCACACGCCAGAAAGCCCGTCGTCAACAGATCGTCTCCAGCGCGCAGCGCAGACTGGACGATGCCAAAGACGAGGCCAACGAGCAGCTGGACGAAGCCCAGAAGCAGATCGACGACAACTGGGCCGAGCTGGAAGCCAACGAAACGACATTGCAAGATAGCCGTACCGAATTGGAGAACAACAGGACAACCATTACCGATGGCGAACGGCAGCTCGCCGATGGACGTGCGCAGATTGCATCGGCCCGTCAACAGATCGCGCAAGGTCGCCAGCAGATAGCCGAAGCGCGCACCCAGCTCGAATCAGGCAAAACGCAGCTCACCTCGGCTCGCAAACAGCTCGATGCGGCGCAAACGGAACTGACCGCCAATCGCACGAAAATCGAACAGGGCATTACCCAAATCGACCAAGGCGTGGCGCAAATTGATCAGATGCTGTCCATGATTCAACAGGCCGACAATCTACTGGCGCAACTTGACCCGAATATCGACTTCAACTCACCCACATGGCAGGCCATCAAGCAACTGCTCGCGCGCCTTGGCATTACCCTGCCTGAAGTGCCGTCAATCAGTGAGCTGCGGCAACAGCTGGCCGCCAAGCAAACGGAACTGCAAACGCAGCGAGACAGTCTGACCCAGCAGAAAGCCGATTTGCAGCGCACATTAAACGAAACCATTGCCCCCGCACAATCCACCTTGGACCAGCAGAACGCGCAACTGACCGCCAAGGAACAGGAAGCGGCTGCAGGAGAGGCACAGCTCAATACCAAATCCGCGGAACTCGAAGCGAATGCCGCAACCCTCGAAACCCAGTCGGCGCAACTTGAAGCGCAGGCCGCCCAACTGGCCAGCGGCAAGCAGCAGCTCGAAGAAGGCGAGCGGCAGCTGAAAGAAGGCGAACAACAGCTCGCGGACGGCAAGGCGAAACTGGATGATGCGCAGTCTGCACTCGATGCGAAGCGAAGCGAAGCGGAAAGCGAGTTCGCCAAGCAGCAACGGCGCATCGACGATGTGGCCAACGCACGTTGGTATGTGCAGACGCGCGCCTCGATCGACGGATTCAGCTCGCTCAAATCAGATGTCAGTTCCATCGAATCCATCGGCCGCGCATTCCCGATTGTGTTCCTGTTGGTCGCCGTGCTCATGAGCCTGACCACCATGACCCGCATGGTCGAGGAAGATCGCGGACTCATCGGCACCTACCTTGGCCTCGGCTATGGCGGACTCGCCGTGTCCAGCCGGTATCTGCTGTTCGCGTTGCTCGCCTGCCTGGTCGGCGGCGGCATCGGTCTGCTGGTCGGATTCCTCGGCATCCCGGCATTCCTGCTGGTGGTGATTGAGGGACTGTATATATTGCCCGGTGTGCGACTTGAATACGACTGGCTGTACGGCTCGGCCGGCATCGTGCTGTTCGTGGTCGGTGTGGGAGTGGTCACCGCGCTCGTCTGCCGCGAGGATATACGGCACACGCCCGCCGCGCTGATGCGGCCGAAGGCGCCGAAGACGGGCGCTCGCATATTGTTGGAGCGAATTCGCCCGGTATGGAGCCGGCTGAACTTCCTCGGCAAAGTCACTGCGCGCAATATCTTCCGATTCAAGTCACGTTTGATTATGACCGTGGGCGGCGTGGCCGGTTGCACAGCGCTGATTATCTGCGGATTTGCGATTAACGACACCGTCGACACGATTGGCGTCAAGCAATATGAGCAGATCTACCAGTATGACTTGATGGTGGTGGCCAATGACGATAACGCCGCCGCGATGCGCAAGCAGGTGGCAGAAGATGGCCAGGCCGCCGAAACGCTGAATCTGCGCGTGGATAGCGGCGAAATGAGCAATGCGGAGCAGGAAAGCGAAACCGTGCAGCTGATGACCGTGCCCAACGATTCGCTGAATATCTTGAACGATATGGTCACGTTGGAACAAGCCGGCGATGATGAATGGTTCGGACTGCCCAATATCTTCGGCAAAGCGGGTGGTGGCACTGTAGCGTTGGATGATAGTGGCGTGATTGTGTCGCAGTCCGCCGCCAACTCGCTGAATATTCATGCCGGCGACACCGTCACGCTGGGCAATGGCGGCAGCAGCCGGGCCAAGGTGCAGGTCGCGGCCGTGACGCGCAATCTTGTTGGCTCTGATGTGTACATCAGTGAGCGACTGTACGACCAGAAGTTTGCGGCCGACGGTGTGACGTCTTCGGCTTCGGGGGATGGCACTGCCTCGACCTTGACGTGGAACGCGATGCTCGTCAAGCTGAAAGGTTCCGAGACCGAACAGGCCGAATATGCGGATCGGTTGGGCGAGGAATCGTCGGTGCTCAAGGCCGTGAGCTGTGCGCATCTGGCCGCCACGTTTAAGTTCGATCTGATGGGTGCCGTGGTGGCGCTGATTGTGGGGCTCGCCGGCGGTCTGGCGCTGGTGGTGCTGTTTACGTTGGCCAATACGAACGTGTCCGAACGCATCCGCGAGATGGCCACACTGAAGGTGCTGGGCTTCTATGACCGCGAGGTGCACAACTACGTGAACCGCGAGATGATGATATTGACCGGTATGGGTGTGGTGGTTGGTCTGCCGCTTGGCAGGTGGATAGGCGGATTACTGACTGCTGCGTTGAATATGCCGTCGCTGTATTTCGAAGTGGAAGTGCACTGGTACAGCTATGCGATTGCCGTGGTGGCGACGCTGGCGTTCGCGCTGCTGGTGCAGCTGTTCACCAACCCAGTGCTCGATCGTGTAGACCCGGTCAGCTCGCTCAAGTCCGTGGAATAGAGACAGAAGTTCAATTTGGTGTTGGTGAATTGAACTTTTTGGCGGAATACTTACAGCATCATCGCATGTATTCTTGAGCTGAGCGTTTTCGTGACATATTTCGGTGATACAGTCTGAACTTGTTTTGAACGAGTATCGCGTCCGGTGCGTAACAATCGGGCGGCGGAGAAGAGAAATGAAATCAGTATGGCCGATACGAATGTGAATGGTGGTACACAGCAGGCTACGGGCAGACTCAAGTCTGTCGAAAGCCTGGACCGGACCAACGAGATGGAGCGCGGTCTGAACAACCGCCACGTGCAGTTCATCGCCATCGGCGGCACCATCGGCACCGGATTGTTCCTGGGGTCCGGCAAGTCGCTGGCGCTGACCGGCCCCTCGATCGTCTTCGTGTATATCCTGGTCGGCGTCATCATGTTCTTCCTGATGCGCGCCATCGGCGAGATGATGTACCGCGACCCCAGCCAGCACACCTTCATCAATTTCATCACCCGCTACCTGGGCAACGGGTGGGGGCATTTCGCCGGCTGGACGTATTGGGCCGCGCTCGTGCTGTTGGGCATGACCGAGATCACGGCCGTCTCCACGTACTTCATCACCTTCTTCGACACGTTCGGCATCGACCTGACCCATTGGAAGTGGCTGATCGAACTGTGTTTCCTGGTGTCGCTGGTGTCCGTCAACCTGATCGCCGTCAAGGTGTTCGGCGAGGTGGAATTCTGGTTCTCGATGATCAAGATCACGCTGATCGGCGCGATGATCGTCACCGCCGTGGTCATGATCGTGATCGGCTACCATTATCCGGCCGCGCGGATTCATGGCGTGGATCATGTGAGTCCGGCGGGCCACGCCGGACTCGACAACCTGTTCGCCGGTTTCTCGTTCGCCCCGAACGGCTGGATGGCCTTCCTCATGAGCTTCCAGATGGTGTTCTTCGCCTATGAGCTGCTCGAGTTCGTGGGCGTCACCGTCTCCGAGACCAAGAATCCTCGTGAGGTGCTGCCCAAAGCCGTCAACGAGATCATCGTGCGCGTGCTCATCTTCTACGTGGGCGCGCTCGTGGCCATCATGTGCATCGTGCCGTGGACCTCGTTCAAGCCGAACGAGGACGGCTCCTTCGCCTCCCCGTTCATCATGGTGTTCCAGTATGCCGGGTTGAACTGGGCGTCCGCCCTGGTGTTCTTCGTGGTGATCACCGCCGCGTCCTCGTCGCTCAATTCGCTGTTGTATTCCGCCGGCCGCCACCTGTACCAGCTGTCCGAGGTGTCGCCGAACCCGATGCTGAACAAGCTCGGCAAGGTGTCCGATCGCAAGGTGCCGGCCCGCGCCATCCTGGTGTCCGCGGCGCTGATACTGCTGTCGCCGATCGTCAACGCCATCCCCGGTATCTCGGGGGCGTTCGTGCTGTTCTCGTCCGCCAGTTCCGCGGTGTTCCTGTTCATCTACATCCTGACGCTGCTGGCGCATCGCAGGTATCGCCGTTCCGCCGATTTCATCGCGGACGGGTTCGTCATGCCCGCGTGGAAGGTGCTCAACACGGTGGCGATCGTGTTCTTCGTGTTCATTTACCTGACGCTGTTCCTGGCGGACGACACCCGCAGTTCGGCCATCGCCGGTCTGGTGTGGCTGATCGGGTTCGGCGGGTTCTCGATGCTGCGCGAGCATTACCGCAGCCGTGATCTCAAGGCCGCGCTGAGCCGCGGACGGTGACGGGCGCCGGCGGGCGCCGGCGGACCGCCCCGCGCCGTGGCGCCGATAATTGGCTTGCGGTGTTGAATTGTTTACGGTGTGAGCTATTCTGGGGGCGTCCGCGGCGCTGCGCCGCACAATGAACGGAAACGGATGGTGCCCGTATGGGATTCGAACAGGAGGCGGTCAGCGAACTGTATGCCAGCGTATGCGGCAATCGTTCGAAGATGCAGAGGGAATTCACCCGTGGGGCCCACGGCGAGCAGTTCGTGCTCCGGGAGCTGTCCATCAAGGGAACCCAGTCGCCATCGCAGCTGGCCGCCGCGCTCCAGACCAGTTCCGGCCGCATCTCCACGGTGTTGTCGGCGTTGGAGAAGAAAGGCTGGGTCACGCGCGACATCGACCCCGAGGATCGCCGCATCATCCGCGTGAACCTTACCGATTCCGGCCGCGAGCAGTCCCGCCGGATGATGGATGAGATGCGTTCGGCGATTTGCTGGATCTTCTCGCAGATGGGGGAGCGGCGCACGCGCGCGTTCGTCGAACTGCTCTCGGAATTCACCACGTACATGTCGATCTGCCATCCGGGCCAGCCGAGGCCGACCGCGGAGCAGGTGAGCGAGGCGTTCGCCGAGCGGGACCGGCGCGTGGCCGAGCATATGTCGGACGGACGGGCGCGGGGCGACGAACGGTAGGGGTTTGCGTAACGGTTCCAGTGGGAGTCGCGATTTTGATCGGCGTTCGCAAGTGACTGAGCTATCAATTCCAGAAAGCAACTTATGTCATATTCACAAAAGCATGTAGATGCGCTCTGTCAGGCTTTGCAGGTCATGCAATCCGGGAACTCCGAAGATTCACCCTATGCGCACTCATACATTGACGAACTTCTAAGCCTCATAGGAAGTTACAAGTCCGGTGATATGAAGCCGGATGAAATGTTTGAACAGGTCATGATTGGACTGGTTTCTTTCCAGCAGTTTCTCGACATGCGCCTAACACTGCTGGAAAGGAAACAGAACCCGCCAGTTACCTGGTAATTGATGCTGTAGGCATTCTTTTCTGCCGTCAGCGGTGTTCCACGCAGGAACAGGAATGTTCCATCCGTCGGCATTGGTTTTTTCGTCAAAGAGCAAGTTATCCCCACAGAAAAAATCAGCACGGACATCGAGTCTCGCAAGCTGCGCAAGCCTATAGTTCATGGCAGGAGACTAAAACTAGTTTCCGGGATTACCAAGAAGGTAATTATGGTTCGAGAGAACAAAGGGAATGCTGACGTTCCCGTCACACATTCCGAGAAGATGGCCGCTTTAGGACTTGCGCTGGCATTGTGCTTAGGCGGATATGCCTTGGCTCCATCAGCTGCTATGGCATCCGAAACTACGCCAGGGAAGTAGACATGAAAACATTGCACGCTCCTTGGTTTCGCACGGGTGTAGCGACGCTGGTGTTCGCGATGCTTCTTACTCTCACCGAATTCATAATGTACGGCAGCTCAACTTTGTTCACCGCAAAGGGGATTCTTGGAATAATCATTAAAACAGGGATTTTCCTTGCTGTCGTGATCTGCGCTATCGGGACTGTCGTCAACTGTCCTGCAGAAGCTTCCGGCGAATCGAAGGAAAATGCTTGCGGCGGGGATAAACCCGTCGCAAGCTGAGGCCGTTAGCTGCTCCTATGGCTGGCCATCGCATACGCGCCTATGGCGAGTACCGTGATGTCGGCTGCGGTGGTGTCCACCTTGGCCGCGAGGGCGATGACAAGCACCGCCATCAACCAGACCATAGGGCCGTTGCGCGGCCCCTCATCATTCATGCGCATGATCTGCGCCTTTCTGACCAAGCCGCGCCGCGACTGGCGCGGCAACGTCGCCCGGTTATTGCCGGGCGGTCGTTCCAGCCCCTGCAAAAGGCTTTCTCGACATGAACGATGGTATCGGCTAACATGGAAGTGCCGGTTGAAGCACTGCAACTTCTTCCCACTTTCAAGGCGGTGCGCAACGACTTCTTCGGGAAGATGGCCAAGACCGGTGGGGTGGTTTCATTCCCATCCCCTGACTAAGCGTCGGGCCGGTGCCTTTGGGCACCGGCCCTTTGCATTCCTAGCGGCTGTGCCGGTGACGTGGCTGTCTAGACGTACATGCCTTCATGCCAGCCGGACAACAGCCCCCAAGCGGTATATGAGCCAGTCGGCAAACTGGCGCAGATACTGAAACAGTACGCCCTCTGACGGCTGACTCCAGCCATGCGGGCAATCTCCGCATATCCCACAACCTTAGGAAACAACGACTCTCGATTCCGCTTCCGCGCGCTCTCCCAGTTCATAACCTCGAATCCGGTCACATCGTATTCCGTCAAGGCTCCGTCTGCCCCGCGCCGGGCACGGGCGGCCCCGTTCGCCCCTCGATTGAGCGCAGAGCGTAATCCCGGGGGCTCACAGCGAATGCCCAGAGTCATGCGTAATATCTCACAGTGTAAGTAACCAAACCGTGGAAACTATTCAGACAACGGAAACCGATCAACACCACTAATCCAACCAACCGAACACCACACCACATTCACGTCAACCACACCAATACAAGGGGAAATCAATGTTCCGCATCATGAAATACCTCTCCAAATCGGAGATCGGTCAGATGCTCGTCGCCCTGCTGACCATCGTCGGGCAGGTCTACTTCGACCTGAAACTGCCCGACTACATGTCAGACATCACCACCTTGGTCGAGACGCCGGGCAGCGACATGAAGGACATCTGGATCGCGGGCGGCAAGATGCTGCTCATCTCGCTCGGCTCCGTGGCGTGCGCCGTCATCACCGGCTACATAGCCGCGCGCGTGGCCGCCTCGTTCACCCAGCGTCTGCGCTCGCTCGAATTCCGCAAGGTCGAATCCTTCGGACCGGCCGAGATGAGCAAGTTCTCCACGGCCAGCCTCATCACCCGCTCCACCAACGACATCACGCAGGTGCAGATGTTCATCACCATGGGTCTGCAGCTCATCGTCAAGTCGCCGATCATGGCCGTATGGGCCGTATGCAAGATCGCCGGCGAAGGCTTCGAATGGACGCTCGCCACCGGCATCGCCGTGGCGGTCCTGCTGGTGTCCATCACCATCATGATGGCCATGGTCATGCCGAAGTTCAAGGCGATGCAGGCCCTGACCGACAACATCAACCTCGTGGCCCGCGAAAACCTCACCGGCCTGCGCGTGGTGCGCGCCTACAATGCCGAGGACTACCAGGAGTCCAAGTTCACCAAGGCCAACAAGGACCTCACCGAAACCCAGCTGTTCACCAACCGCGTCATGGCGTTCATGATGCCGCTGATGAACACCGTCCTGAATGGTCTGATGCTCGCCGTCTACTGGATCGGCGCCTACCTGATCGACGCCGCCGGGCTCAAGGACAAGCTCACCGTGTTCTCCAACATGGTCGTGTTCTCCAACTACTCCGTGCAGGTCATCATGAGCTTCCTGCTCATGAGCATGGTGTTCGTGCTCTGGCCGCGCGCCGACGTTTCGGCGCAGCGCATCATGGAAGTGCTCGACACCGAGCCGATCGTCGGCAACGGCACCAAGACCGCCGCCGACGTGGCCAAGACCGGCCAGCGCGGCACTGTGGAATTCCGCAACGTCGGCTTCACCTACCCGGACTCACGCGAAGCGATGCTCGAAGGCATCAGCTTCACCGCCACGCAAGGCCAGACCGTGGCGTTCATCGGCTCCACCGGCTCCGGCAAATCGTCGCTGATCAACCTCGTGCCGCGCTTCTATGACGTCAGCGAAGGCCAGGTGCTGGTCGACGGCGTGGACGTGCGCGACTACGACCTGAAGACCCTGCGCGACAAGATCGGCTACGTGCCGCAGCAGTCCGTGCTGTTCAAGGGCACCGTGGCCTCCAACGTGAGCTACGGCGATCAGCCGGGCGACCCGGCGGAGGTCGAGATGACGGACAGCTCCACCGCCTCCGGCCGCAAGCGCGAGACCGCACTGCTCGCCGCGGACAAGGCCACGCAGGACGCCGGCCTGCCGGCCGAGCGGATGGAGCGCGTCAAGGCCGCCGCCGACGTGGCGCAGGCCAGCGAATTCGTGGCGCGCATGGACGGCGGATACGCCGCCGCGATCGCACAGGGCGGCTCGAACGTGTCCGGCGGCCAGAAGCAGCGCCTGTCGATTGCGCGCGCGGTGTACCGTCACCCAGAAATCCTGATTTTCGACGACTCGTTCTCCGCGCTCGACTTCAAGACCGACCGCGAGGTGCGCGACGCGCTCGCCCGCGAGGCCAAGGATTCCACCAAGCTCATCGTGGCCCAGCGCATCGGCACCATCATGAACGCCGACCGCATCGTCGTGCTCGACGACGGCAAGGTCGTGGGTCAGGGCACGCACAAGGAACTGCTCGACAACTGCGACGTATACCGCCAGATCGCCGAATCCCAGCTCAGCCAGTCGGAGCTTACGGCGTAAGGCATTTTTCCCCCACGCGGACATCCCCTCACCGGAGGGGCAAGGCACAACGAAAAGGACTGAACACCATGCCAAGAGGACCAATGGGCGGCAGGCGCGCCGTCGAAAAGCCCCATGATTTCGGCAAAGTCATGGGCAAACTCGTGAACTACTGCCGCAACTATCTTCCCGTCATCATCGTCGCACTCATCCTGGGCGCGATCGGCACCGTCTGCCAGATCGTCGGCCCGGACAAGCTCAAGGACATGACCAACGAGATCGTCAAAGGTCTGCCCGCCATCGTCAACGGCAGACCGGTGATGCGCTCGGTCGATCTCGGCGCGGTGGGCCACATCGCCTGGACGCTGGTGGCCCTGTACGCGGGATACGCCGTGCTCGGCTATGTGCAGAGCTGGATGATGGCCAACGTCACCCAACGCACCGCCCAGCGGCTGCGCGAATCGATCTCGGTCAAGATCAACCGGTTGCCGCTCAAATACTTCGACAAGGTCAGCTACGGCGACGTGCTGTCCCGCATCACCAACGATGTGGACGCCATCGGCCAGACGCTGGGCCAGTCGCTCGGCTCGCTGATCACCTCGGCGACGTTGTTCGTGGGCGCGCTGGTGATGATGTTCTACAACAACGTGATCATGACCCTGTGCGCCATCGGTGCCAGCCTCATCGGCCTGATCATCATGATGGTCATCATGAAGGCCTCCCAGAAGTACTTCGCCCGGCAGCAGACGGCTCTGGGCGACGTCAACGGCCACGTCGAGGAGATGTACGCCGGTCACCTCATCGTCAAGGCGTACAACGGCGAGGCGGATTCCATCCGTCGCTTCGAACGGTACAACGCGGACCTCTACGAGTCGGGTTGGAAGTCACAGTTCCTCTCCGGCCTGATGATGCCGCTCATGAACTTCGTGGGCAACTTCGGCTACGTGGTGGTGTGTGTGGTGGGCGCGGCGCTCGCACTCAACGGCCAGATCGAGTTCGGCGTGATCGTGGCGTTCATGATGTATGTCCGCCTGTTCACCCAGCCGTTGGCGCAGTTCGCCCAAGCCTTCCAGAACCTGCAGCGTTGCGCGGCGGCCGCCGAACGCGTGTTCGGCTTCCTTGAGGAGCCGGAGATGGAGGACGAATCCGGCAAGCAGGCCCTGCTCGGCACGGACCATGCGGGCGGCCACGAAGTGAAGGGCGACGTGGAATTCAGCCACGTACAGTTCGGTTACGAACCGGGCAAGCCGATCATCCACGACTTCTCCGCCTCCGTCAAGGCCGGGCAGAAGGTCGCCATCGTCGGCCCGACCGGTGCCGGCAAGACCACCATGGTCAACCTGCTCATGCGCTTCTATGAGATTTCCGGCGGCTCGATTGCGATTGACGGCGTGGACACCAAGTCCGTGCCGCGCTGGAACGTGCACGACCAGTTCTCCATGGTGCTGCAGGATACGTGGGTGTTCCGCGGAACCGTGCGCGAGAACATCGCCTACTCCAAGCCCGGCGTGACCGACAAGCAGATCGAGGATGCGTGCAAGGCCGTGGGTCTTGACCACTTCATCCGTTCGCTGCCGGACGGCTACGACACCGTGCTCGATGACAAGTCGTCGTTGTCCCAGGGCCAGAAGCAGCTGCTGACCATCGCCCGCGCGATGGTGCAGGACGCGCCGATTCTGATTCTCGACGAGGCCACGTCCTCGGTCGACACCCGTACTGAAGAGCTGATCCAGAAGGCCATGGACGCGCTGACCGTGGGCCGTACGAGCTTTGTGATCGCCCATCGCCTCTCCACGATCCGTGACGCCGACATGATCCTCGTCATGAACCACGGCGATGTGATCGAACGCGGCACCCATGACGAGCTGCTGGCTGCGGGCGGCTTCTACGCCGACCTGTACAACAGCCAGTTCGCACTCGCTGACTGACGGATTGTTTCCTGCGTTAGCGGATTAGCGGATTAGCTATACTCGGCTCCCCTCTCCGAGGGGAGCTGTCAACGTAGCTGACTGAAGGGAGCAACCCATCGGTCCGCCCGAGGGAATGCTCCACTGGATGTGATACTGATGATTTCGTACATTAGTGTGTGAAAAAACCGCCCGGAAAATTGGGGGATTGGGCGGCGGCACGATTGGCGTTGAGGATGGCGCATTCGAAATCGAAGTGAGCACGTAACTGGACGGCCGAGGTAGTGAACAGGGCTGTGGCGAGTCCGTCGGCCAGTGCGGTGCTCAAAGATGCTGCGTGCGGCATGACGGCCACCCATGTGGCGGCTACATCGTCAACCGGCAGACCGTCGATGGCGTTGAGCAGATGGTGGAGCTGGTGGCCTGCGGCGTCGGACCAGTGGCGGCGGCTGGGGGAGCTCGCGCAGAATGCACCTTGGCTGATTTCGACCGCACCTACGGCGTTGGCCGGATCGGCAGGATCTTCAAGGGCGATGGTGATTGGTTCGTCCGTGTGCACTAGCAAATCACCCCCGGCGTCGATGACGTATTGGCGGTCATCGTGCGCCGACTGGCGCGTTCGCCTCCGGTCGCCGCGCAGCATCCCCGCGAGCAGGTCCAGCAGATATCCTTTGCCGCACGCGCCGAAATCCAGTGCGACGGGACGCCGGGTGACCAGTGTGGCGCCATGTCGCTCCACGTCGCCGCCCCAGGTGGGCCGGCCGTGGATGGCGCCCAGACGCCCGCCGCGGGCGTCGGGCTCGACGGTGAACGAATAGACGGCGTCGTAGCCGAGTCGGATCAGATCCTCGCCCACGCATGGGTCGATGGCCCCGTCGGTGCCCGAGTACAGGGCGTCGTACAGGTCGAACAGGCCCGATGCCCAGTCGGGAAAGTCGAAGACGCCGCCGCGCGCGGCCGTGCGCATCCGGCTCACGGTCGAATCGTCCCTGAATCGGGACAGCGTCCGCTCATACGTGTCGATGAACGCGCCGAGCCGGTCGTGAAGCCCGTCCGCCAGCGGGGCGTCGGTGTGCAGCAGCAGGCCGGTGCCCAGCGCATCGGGGAACGCGGCGATGTACGGCAGACGGTCGGTCAGCCGCACGTGCGGTCGGTCGTGCGGCGGTCGGTCGTGCGGTCGTTGTGTCGGGCCAGTCATGCCACCATCGTAGTGCGTGCGGCGCGTCGGCGCTCGGGCCGGGCGCCCGCACCGAAACGTTACCGTGCCGACATGTGTGCGACACTTCGGCGTCAAATTGCGTTTGACCGCACTCCGTACTATATTGTTGCGAGTTGCTTTGCGGAGCAAAGTAACATCCAAGGGGCTGTAGCTCAGTTGGTAGAGCGCTTCGTTCGCATCGAAGAGGTCGCGGTTTCGACTACCGTCAGCTCCACGAGACCCTCTGCATTCATTCCACCGCAGAGGGTCTTTTCATTTGTCTTCGTTGGTATTGTGCCATCTCGCGTTTCAAGGGGCTGATTTGGGGTTTGCCGGAGGTCTACTTGCGTTTCGAGGGGCTGATGGTCAAGTAGATATGCCGCCAAAATGGCGGAATAGCGTTGCGCCAAAGCCGTTTGTGCTGGTGCTTCACCGGATGAGGAGCCCCTTGAAACGGAAGTAGACCTCCGGAACATGTGAAATCAGCCCCTGCAAAGGGAGAATACCTCGATTTCGCCATGGATTGTCGTGGATTGCTCTGTGGCATGGGCAATACTGGGAATATGACAAGCGCAGATGAGTTGAATGAGCAGTATGACGCTGACGGTAGCGTGACGCAGGTGCCTGAACGCAATGATGAAGTTCATGCCGGCGAATCCGCCGTCGCCCAATCCCGCGAATCGGCCGTGACCATCCCCGCCGGCACCGTGGTGCTCGCCGCCACCCCGATCGGCAATGTCGGCGACGCTTCAGCCCGTCTGGTGGTCCTCTTGGAACGGGCCGATATCGTGGCCGCCGAAGACACGCGCCGCCTCTACGATCTCGCCCGTCGCCTCGGCGTCTATGTGAACGGTCGCGTCATCGCCTATCACGACCACAACGAGCGCGACAAGGCCGACGGCCTGCTCGACCAGGTCGAAACCGGCGCCACCGTGCTCGTCGTGTCCGATGCCGGCATGCCCACCATCAACGACCCCGGCTTGGCCATCGTGCGCCGTGCCATCGAACGCGGCCTGCCCGTCACCTGCGCGCCCGGCCCCTCCGCTGTGCTCGACGCGCTCGCCCTCTCCGGCCTGCCCACCGACCGCTTCTGCTACGAAGGCTTCCTACCGCGGAAGCATTCCGAGCGCGTGCAGTATCTGCGCACGCTGTTGCCCGAACGCCGCACCATCGTGTTCTACGAGACGCCTCATCGCATTGCCGATTCGATGGACGATCTGCTGGACGCGTTCGGCCCGAATCGCCCGATGGCCCTGTGCCGCGAACTCACCAAGGATTATGAGCAGATTCGTCGCGGCCCGATTGGCGAGATTCGCCAAAGTGTGATTGATGATCCGCCCCGTGGCGAGATGGTGCTGGTCATCGGCGGCGCGTCCAACGAGGAGGCCGAAGCGGCCGCGCCCAGCACGCTGAGCGTGGAGGACATGGCCGTGCTGGCCATCGACCGTGCTTTGGAGGACGGCCTGCGTATCAAGGACGCCATCGCGCAAGTGGTGCAGGAGCATCCACTGGCTGACGGATCGTTGGCCAATCGCAAGCAGGTGTATGCGGCTGTGCTGAAAATCAAGGGATAGCGCAGCAGCCGGCGATTATCTCCCCGTTACGCTTCCATCGACTCGAACAATATTTCCAACGCCTGCCGGACCCCAGGCCCACCACGCTGCGAGACCAATTCCAGCAAAGGCGCGTCGGCTTGGGGATTGGCAACCAGCCATTTACGCAGTTCGGGCACGTGATATGCGATGTGCCAGAGCACGGCAACATCCGTATCGGGCGAACATGCCACCGCGGGCGTAAGTCTGATGGGTGGTTCAGGCGGCGCGGTCATATCCGAGATTGCGCGAGATGCGGATTCGGATGAGTGTGCCGCCGCCGCGTGGCGAGGCAACCGTTGCGCCTGCCGCAAATGCCGTAAACGGTGAGCGGCATGGCGGCCTCTGCGATGGCCTCTGGCAATGAATCCCCTCGTCATGCGCATTGCTCCAAAGCCGGTTCGTCAATCTCCTTCTGCACCGATTCAAAAAACATGCGTGCGCGTCCGGCATACTTGTGATGCCGATGCTCCTTGACGATTTGCAGACAGTCGTTTGGCCGAAACTGGTACGCGGACATCAGCTGACACACCAGTGCGTTGACGGTGGAAGGATCGGGGATGTCTTCAGGACTCATCACCAGGTCGCAAGCCGTACGGGCTGGCGTGGTGACAGGCAGCCCGCCGAGCTTGATGATTTGCTCCGGCAACGTCAATCTTTTGAATACGCGGATGCGGCGGCTGACGGATGCCGAGCGGAAGTGCGATGTGGAGATCACGTCTATGGTGCTCGGAAAGTCGGGGCCTCCCAGCCATACCCAAGCGGCGGTCATCGAACACACCACAGTGCCAAACGGGGCGACCTCCGCGACGATTTTTGCGCGACCATACAGTGTGCCCGAATGCTCGATCCAGTAGCCGGCGGAATCGTCGAGCTTACGTAACGCGCCGAAGGCGGCCAGACGGTTAAGGCTGAGCGGTCCCGGCAGATCCTTGGTAAACAGTATCGGCGGCACCGCGGGCTGCGCGGTTGCCGGCGAGGCGACTGTTGTGATGTCCGTCATCGGACCTGCTGTGATATCCATGACCGAACAATATGCAGAAATGCGGCTTGCGCGCCACCGGATAGGCGAAAACGGTGGATAAGTGCATAACTTCACTAGGTGCGCGAATGATGTGGATAACTCGGTGGATATCGACAGGCGGAAGTGTGTGCGGATGTGCGCGGAAGTGCGTGCGGATGTGCGTACGGATACGTGTGCGAATGCGTATGTGGATAAGCGCGCAAGAGGTGTACGGATAAGTATGTGGGGGAGTTGCGGGCGAATAGGTGAGTGGGATGAGGATGGCGGCGTGGCAGCTATCCGGGCGTGTCCCCGCCGCGCCGGATAATCAAGCCTTATGAGTCATGTTTTGGTGAATGTTGCTTGGCCGTATGCAAACGGCCCCCGTCATATCGGCCACGTCGCGGGATTCGGCGTGCCCTCCGACGTCTACGCGCGCTACGAGCGCATGAAGGGCAATGACGTGCTCATGGTGTCCGGCACCGATGAGCATGGCACCCCGATCCTCGTCGAGGCGGAGAAGGAAGGGCTCACCGCCCAGGAGCTGGCCAACCGTTACAACCGCGTGATCGCCAAGGATCTGTGCGACCTCGGCTTGAGCTACGACCTGTTCACCCGCACCACCACCGGTAACCACGAGCACGTGGTGCAGGAGATGTTCAAGCAGTGCCTGGAGAACGGCTACATCTACAAGGGCACCCAGCAGGTGGCGATTAGCCCGTCCACCGGCCGCACCCTGCCCGACCGTTACATCGAGGGCGAATGCCCGATTTGCCACGCCGAGGGCGCGCGCGGCGACCAGTGCGACGCCTGCGGCAACGAGCTCGACCCGGACGAGCTCATCAACCCCGTCTCCAAGATCAACGGCGAGACCCCACGTTTTGAACAGACCGAGCATTATTTCCTCGACCTGCCGGCGCTCGCCGAAGCGAACAAGGCGTGGCTGGAAACCCGCAAGGGCTGGCGCACCAACGTCATCAACTTCTCGCTCGGCCTGTTCAAGGAAGTCAAGCCGCGCGCCATCACCCGCGACATCGACTGGGGCATCCCGGTGCCGGTGAAGGGCTGGATCGACAACCCGAACAAGAAGCTGTACGTGTGGTTCGACGCCGTGATCGGCTACCTGTCGGCCTCCATCGAATGGGCCCGCCGCCAGGGCGACCCGGAGAAGTGGCGCGAATGGTGGAACGACCCGAAGTGCCCGGCCTACTACTTCATGGGAAAGGACAACATCACCTTCCACTCCCAGATCTGGCCGTCCGAAATGCTGGCGTACAACGGCAAGGGCTCCAAGGGCGGCGAAACCGGCCCGATGGGTCCGCTCAACCTGCCTGAGCAGGTGGTGGCCAGCGAGTTCATGACCATGGAAGGCAAGAAGTTCAGTTCCTCCCGCGGCATCGTGATCTACGTCAAGGACATCCTCGCCCGCTACCCCGTGGACGCCGTGCGCTACTACATTTCCGTGGCTGGCCCCGAATCCTCGGATTCCGACTTCACCTGGGCCGAGTTCGTGCGCCACAACAACGAGGAGCTCGCCTCCTCGTGGGGCAATCTGGTGAACCGCGTGGCCAACCTCATCAACAAGAACTTCGGCGAGATTCCGCCGCTGGACGAGGATTCGATGACCAACGAAGACCGTGGCCTTCTGGAAGAGGCTTCCGCCGCGTTCGACGTGGTCGGCTCCTCCATCGAGACCCACCATCAGAAGCACGCGCTGGCCGAGGCGATGCGCGTGGTGGGCGATATCAACAAGTACATCTCCGCCACCGAACCGTGGAAGATCAAGGACGACCAGGCTCGTCTCGGCACCGTGCTGCACGTGGCCGCTCAGGCCGTGTCTGACGCGAACCACCTGCTCGCGCCGTTCCTGCCGCACTCCGCACAGAAGGTGTGGGAGGCGCTCGGCGGCACCGGCACCTTCTCGCCGCTGCCTGAGCTCAAGGAAGTCGAGGATCTCGACAAGCCCGGCTTCACGTATCCGATTATCACCGGCGATTACGAGCTCGGTGTGAACGTGCACCCGTGGAAGAGCGAGGCAATCGAGGTCGGCGCCGTGGTGCCTAAGCCCGCGCCGATCTTCGCCAAGATTCCGACCGAGGCCGTGGAAGAGGAGCTGGCTCGCTTCGATGAAGCGTTGGCTGCTCGCCGTGCCGCCGAAGCCGAGCGTCTGGCCGCCGAGAAGGCCAAGCTCGCCGCCGAATGATTCGGCATTGCTAGCTCGTAGCTGACGGGCCACCTCGCACATGAAGTGTTGCGAGGTGGCCCGTTGCCGTATGTGCGGCCAAGCCCCGACAATGCGAGGCCGGTTGTCGGCGGGCGTCACAAATTCGTCACACTCCGCCAAGACTTTTCCCAGACAAGCACATCAATTCGCCAAGCATGGGGCGGTTACATAGAAGATGTCAACGGAATGAAGTTCATGCCGGTGGCGAGGTTCTTCCGAACCCCATAACTGAACTCTTCTTCTCTCTTCTCTCTCACCCGGCGGCCCCCTCCGCCGGGTTTCTTTTTTTTTAATGCTGGGAATGCCATGGGCCGCATATTGAAAAAGGGATTATAACAGAGTGTTTTCTGTTTACAATAAGGCATTGCTGTTCTAGAAAATAACAAAGAAGGGGTGAACTAATGGTGTATACCGTCACATTTCCGGGCAACCTGACTCAAGCGGAATCGGCCCTTATCAAGCGGGGCTCCATGCAGATCGCCGCGTTGCTGGCCGCAAAAATCACTGGCCGCGGGCTCATCATCAACGACGGTGACACCGAATACTCATGGGATTTCATCCTGGTCGATGCCAGCAGCGATGAGCGGCACACCTTTGACGAGAGGCTATTGCGGATGCTGTCCGACTACATCCACGCCGGTTTCCCCGATGCCGTGATCCGCCACGCCAAGCACGAGGCTCCAAAGCTCGGCAAATAATATTGGTCGCGTGGTGAGTCCCATACTTCCGTCGGAATATCGCTATCGCGGTATGGTCGCATGCCTGTTGAGCATTGAAGCGTTCGATCTATGCGCTGTTGATGTTCCGGTGATGACGGCAACCGATTGACGCGATTACCGGGACAGATTTCGCTGTCCCGGTTCGTGATTTCGGCTTCTTTTTGGGAACCGGGACAGCCCCCTTGTAAACGCCCATTATCCGTAATCCCAAAACCCCGGAATTCCACCGATGTACGATGGCGAATATTGCACGGTGGGGTGATAGGTGAATGAAATTTTGTCTTGGTTGCTCAAAAAGGGGCGAAATGGAGAACCGGGACAGCGAAATCTGGCCCGGTCCACACATAAATCGATTGACATCGCTACCGGGACATCGGACACGGACACCGAGTCGCGCAGCGTCGGCGCAACATGGATACTGTACGACTTTCGCGATAAACGTTATACTCTTCGTCGCCTCCTCCGGGCGATCTCATCGAGTGGCGTTGCCGTCAAAGTGAAATCGAATACGGCACCTCGCAATGCCAACTGCCGCCCGACCCGGTAGGCGAGTTCGGCTTGGGATGGCTCATCGGCCATGTTCGCGGCAGTGGCGATGATGACGATCCAATGATGATGTCGCAGCAGTTCGCGCTTGTCGTTGTCCCGCCGCCACTGGTTTTTGTCGGTGCGATGATGATCGCCGTCATATTCGATGGCGACGCGAAATTCGGGCCAAGCGAGATCGAGCGTTATCGGCGCACCGTTGCTGAATGTCGCGCCGGGCACCGTGTAATTTGTCACGGCTGGCGGAAGCCCGTATTTCGTCGTTGCGATGCGGGTCTTTGATTCCATTGGAGAGTCCACGCGGGGCGTAATGAATGCAAGAGTGATCATGCACTTGGATTTTGCGTTGAATTTCGGGAGTTCGGTGACTTGCCGCACGAAGTCCTGATAAATGCCGTCAGCAGTGCGGCCGTTCGCCAGACCCGGCTTGCGGGCGATTGCCGTAAGGATTGCGTCGCCAAGTATGACCAGTGATTCGAGCGATATATGAGTGGCGAGTTGTGCCCAAGTGTGTATCAGATCCAGTGCGTACACATGTTTGTTGATACGCACATTGTGCGCATCGCTCAGCGGCTTCCAGATGTGTGGTGTCGTTGGCGGCACGATGGCACGTATTCGTGTGCGGTGTGAGTCGGAGACGGTATGGAGCTCGGCGGGGTTGATATCGCAATCCTTGGGAAGCGGCACGGATTGCAGTATCAGCGATGTGGTCATGCCGAAGAGCACCGGTTGCCTGAGCTGTAGCGCGGCGTCCGTGCATCGTTTAAGCATTTCCCGCTTACGTTGGGTGAGGGTTTCGCTCATTGCTGGCGACACAGGGCCTGTAATCACAGTTGGCGCGGAACTCACCATACGTGGTGATGAACGTAGCTCAGGATTGATGGTGCGCGCAGACGCAACGCCCGGTGTGTGGGGCCGGGTCCAGCCGGACGGTTCGTCGTCGAATACGCCGGGCGGTGGAGTGGGCAATATGTCGTTCATGACGCCACCGTAGCGCAGCGGTCACGTGCTCGCTATGAAAACCGGGGTATGTGGCTCTAGCTTGCGGGAGATGTGGATAACTCTGTGGATAACTAGTTCGGAACAATTAGCGAGGCCGGAACCTACCGGCAATTGGCCGATGATGACGGCACTTTTGCTCAGCTCAGCCGCGATAGTCTCGAATAGGTGCGGCCGGGCGTACTCGCATAACGTAATGCCCCTTCTCTCTGAACAGAGAGAAGGGGCATTCGAATATATGCTCCCGCCAGCGGAACGTCAGCGGCAGCGGCGGGTGAGGGGCTGCCAGGGGTCGATTTCGACCGGTTCGGCGGCGAGCAGGGCGCGGGTGGCGTCATCGAGGTATTCCTTGCGGATGATGAGCTCGGTAACGTAGCGGTCGAACCAGGCGTCGGACATGACGTAGTAGCCGTCCTTGCCGGCGTCCTTGCCCCAGCTGTTCTCCACCTTCCAGCGGTTCGGCTTGCCGTCCTCGCCGAGGTTCACGCCGGTGAAGGTCATCGCGTGGTTGCTCGGGCTGTCGCCGTATTCGAGGCCGTGGGCCTTGTCGCCGGTGAATTCGGTGCCGAACAGCTGGTCGACGCGCACCACGGACTGGTCGAAGAAACCGTCCTTGCGCAGGGCGAACTGCGTGCAGTCGCAGGCGAACCAGATCGGGTGGCCGGCGGTGAGCTGGTCAAGCGCGGCCTTCTTGAACACGTCCAGCGGCACGTTGACGAATTCCATATCGCCAGCCTCGGCCACGTTCGCGCTGAAGCGGATGCGGTAGCGCTGGTTGAACGGGCGGTTCTTGAGCGGGGCGTTGGCCAGCGTCACGAAATCGTTGACGTCCACCGGCACGTACTTCTTGTAGAACTCAAGCGGGGTGATACCGATCTCGCGAATCTGCGGGCGCTCGTCCTTGCCGGTTTTCGGCTTGTCGGACTTGTCCTTATCGCACTTGCAGGCCTTGGCGTCGGATTTGCCCTCGCATTTACAGGATTCGGCCTTGCCGTCTGCGTCGGCCTCGGCGTCATCCTTGGTGCGCGCGAAGAAGTCGAACTTCTCCGGCGGCTCGCCGAGCGCCACGGCGCAGATGCGGTACACGGTGCCCATGTACTCGTCCTTCAACGCGCGCAACTCGTCCTCAGACGCCCCCGCAACCGAACGGCGGCGCAGCTCGGCCGCGAACTCGCGCAGCTTGGAGTTGAGGTACTGCTTGAAATCATCGGAATTACGGGAGTTCTCGGACTCCGGGTAGGCGCTCTTGGGCACCAGACCGTACTTGTTCACCAGCGCGGCGAACATTTGCCACCAGCCGCCGTCGTCGGACGGGCCCCAGTTGATGGCTTCGAACAGACGCGAATCGGTCGCCTCGTCGAGCGTGCGCAGCACGTTCTCCAGATAAGTGTTCGACTTCTCCATCGCGTCCCAGAAGAACAGGTAGGTCTCGGAGAACTCGAAATCCTCAAGATTCCAGCGATGCATGAGTTCGTAACGCAGCGTGTTCAGGGAGGCGAACATCCAGCAACGGCCGGAACGCTCCTGATTGGTGATCGAACCCTGCTTGAGTTCGATGGAGAAGTCGCGCGGCAGCGCACGTACGCCGCGATAGTCGGTGGCCGCCTTGAGCACGCCGGCCGAAACCGCCGCGTCCGCCGCGATCAGGTTGGCGCGGTCCTTGTTGAAGTCTTCGGTGTACGTACGCAGAAGTTCGGGTTTGATGGCCCGTGCGCTGGCGTCTGTCGTCATGATGCCCCTGTCTGATGCTGATGATGCTGATGGATATTCTGCTGCCGGCGGCGGGGACTGTCACCATCCGAGTCGGCGGACTACTGACACGGAAGTATAAAGCATGTCCAGCAAAAGCTCGGGAAATACAAAATTAACAAACGGATGTTTATCCAGCGTTTACCCAATATCCAGTAAGGTTTCTTAACGATTTCCATTACAGAAAAAGGTCAAAGAAGTCAATACCCAGATTCCACATAATGAACTTGATTTGGGTATTTGAGCGGGGGGGGGTATCACTTTTCCAGTTATCTGGGAGGTGATTGGGTGTTCAAGTACATCATCAAACGCATTGTGAACTACGTGATCATGCTGTTCGTGGCAGTATCGATGACGTATTTCCTGGCCAGCGCATTCATGGATCCGCGTTCGAACTACATGTCGCGCAATCCGCATCCGCCGATCGCGTCGATTAACCGGTCGCTCGATCTGGCCAACATCAACGATCAGACGCCGGTCGTCATCCGTTACTTCCGCTGGCTCAAGGGCATCCTCACCCAGTGGAACTGGGGCCTGAGCCCGGATCAGTCGCCGGTGGCGCCGGCCATCGCCTCCCGTATCTCCGCTTCGCTGCAGCTGGTGACGCTCGCCACCGTGCTCTCCATCCTCTTCGGCGTGAGCATCGGCGTGTACACGGCCATCCGCCAGTACAAGTGGCAGGACCGCGTGCTCAACACCACCGCAACGTTCTTCCTGGTGGTTCCGGCCGCCGTCATGGGCCTGATGGTGGTGCTGCTGGCCATCAACTTCAACAATATCGTGGGCAACCGCGTGTTCTTCGTGACCGGCCTGCACTCCTACCAAGGTTCCAACCCGGTGCTCTGGGTGTTTGACTACCTGCAGCACCTGATCCTGCCCACCATCGTGATGACGATTCCGGGCATGGTGGGCTACCACCTCACCCAGCGCACGTACCTGCTCGACACCATGAACGCCGACTACGTGCGCACCGCCCGCGCCAAGGGCCTGACGCTCAACGCGGCCATCCGCCGCCACGCGCTGCGCACCTCGCTGATTCCGACCGCCGTGGACGTGGCCTTCTCCATCGCCGGTGTGTTCACCGGCGCGGTGATCACCGAAAACGTGTTCGCTATCAACGGCTTGGGCATGTACTTCACCCAGACCATCGCCAACAACGACATCAACGGTGCCGTGGCCGTGGCCGCGTTCGGTGGCGTGTGCACGCTGACCGGCGCGCTGCTGGCGGATATCTTCTCCGCCTGGCTTGACCCGCGCATCCGACTGAGCTGAGCCCCGCGCAAAGGACGATCAAACATGATGAACGACAACGAGAACATGGTCTCCGACGCCGTCGCCCAGGATATGGAACTCACCGATCCGCAGGGCAGCGAACCGCAGTCCGCCGACGCCAAGAACGCCCAGGAGGCTTCCAGCAACGACGACTTCCACCGCACCGGCCGCATGCAGCTGTACGTGCGCCGCTTCATGCGCCGCCCCTCGGCCGTGGTAGGTCTGGTGGTGCTGATCCTGCTGATTCTCTTGGCGATTTTCGGCTCGAAATTCTCCCAGTGGAGCTACGACGAGCCCGATTTCGCCGCCCTCGCCTCGCCGCCGTCCGCCCAGCACTGGCTGGGCACCACGGTCGGTGGCTCGGATATGTACGCGATGATTATCCGTGGCCTCGGCCGCTCGCTGACCATCGGTATCTTCAGCTCCATCGGCACCACGATCATCGCCGCCCTGGTGGGCACGGCCGTGGCGTTCTTCGAAGGCTGGTTCGAGAAGGTCGGCATGTGGCTGCTGGATATGCTGCTCGTCGTGCCGTCCTTCCTGCTCATCGCCCTGATCGTCGGCATGGCGGCCGGCGGCAGCGACTGGTTGTGGCTGGCCATCGGCCTGACCGCGTTCGGCTGGGTTGGCTATGCGCGTACGCTGCGCACGCTGACCCTGAGCCTGCGCGACCGCGAATACATCCGCGCGGCGAAGTTCATGGGCGTGCCGTCCTTCACCATCATCGTGCGCCACCTGGTGCCGAACCTGGGTTCGGTGCTGGTCATCAACACCGTGCTCGGCGTGATCGGCGCGGTCAACAGCGAGACCTCGCTGAGCTTCCTGGGCCTGGGCATCAAGGCGCCCGACACCTCGCTCGGTACGCTGCTCAACGCCGGCCAGTCCGTGGTGCAGACCTCGCCGTGGGTGCTGGTCTTCCCGTCCGTGGTGCTGATCGTCCTGACCTTCTCCGTGCAGCTGATCGGCGACGGCCTGCGCGACGCCATCGACCCGTACTCCCGCTCCGGCGGCAAGGCCGAGTGAAAGGGGAGACGGGCATCATGAGTGACGAACGCAACGCAAGCAACGTAACAACCAACACCAACCCCGACACCACAGGAGCGCAAGGCATGGCATCCGAACCGGTGATTTCAGTACGCGACCTCACCGTCAGCTTCGCTTCCGAAGCCGGCACCGTGCGCGCGGTGCGCGGCATGAACTTCGACCTGTACCCCGGCAAGACCCTCGGCATCGTGGGCGAGTCCGGCTCCGGCAAGTCCGTGACCTCCATGGCCATCATGGGCCTGCTGGACAAGAACGCCAGCGTCAAGGGCTCCATCACCTACCACGGCGAGGAATTGCTCAGCAAGTCCGATCTTGAGATGAGCGAGATTCGTGGCAAGGGCATCGCCATGGTCTTCCAGGACCCGCTCTCCGCTCTGACCCCGGTGTTCTCCATCGGCGACCAGATCAAGGAAGCGCTGGTCACCCACAATCCGAAGATGACCGAACAGCAGATTCACGACCGCTCCATCGAGCTCATGAACCTGGTCGGCATCCCGGACCCGGAGGACCGCCTGAAGTCCTTCCCGCACGAGTTCTCCGGCGGCATGCGCCAGCGCGTGATGATCGCCATGGCCATTGCCAACGACCCGGACGTGATCATCGCCGACGAACCGACCACCGCACTGGACGTGACGATCCAGGCCCAGGTGCTCGAAGTGCTGCGCAAGGCCCAGCGTGAAACCGGCGCGGCCGTCATCTTCATCACCCACGATCTGGGCGTGATCGCCGGCGTGGCCGACGACATCGTCGTCATGTACGCCGGCCGCCCGGTCGAGAAGGCGGACGTCGACTCCATCTTCGACCACCCGGCCATGCCGTACACCATGGGCCTGCTGGGTGCCGTGCCGCGTTCCGACCGCGAACGCAACAGCCGTCTGGTGCCGATTCCGGGCTCCCCGATGAACCTGGTCAACATGCCCAAGGGCTGCCCGTTCGCGCCGCGCTGCCCGCTGGCCACCGACATATGCCACACCACCGAGCCGGCCATGGAGCCGGTGCCGGGCCGCCCGGGCCAGTTCGTGGCCTGCCACCGCACCCAGGAGATCGTGGACAAGGGCCTGACCTTCCACGACGTGTACACGGTGGCCGAGGCCGCCAAGTCGAAGTTCGCCGGCATCCCGCGCGACGAACGCAAGATGGTGCTCGACGTCAAGCACATGCGCAAGACCTTCCCGCTGACCGCCGGCGGCTTCCTGCGTCGCAAGATCGGCGAGGTCAAGGCCGTGGACGACGTGACGCTGGACGTGCGCGAAGGCGAGACCGTGGCGCTCGTGGGCGAGTCCGGCTCGGGCAAGTCCACCACGCTCATGGAGATCATGGAGTTCAAGCAGCCGCAGGACGGCGAGATCGAGATGTTCGGCACCAAGCTCGAACACAAGATTCCGCGCGAGAAGCGCCGCGAGCTGCGTTCGGCCGTGCAGTATGTCTTCCAGGACCCGATGAGTTCGCTCGACCCGCGCCTGCCGATCTACGACATCCTGGCCGAGCCGATGAAGGTCCAGCACTACTCCAAAGAGCAGATCCGCGAACGCATCGGTGAACTCATGCGTCTGGTGGAGCTGAACCCCGACCAGGTGGACCGCTTCCCCACGCAGTTCTCCGGCGGTCAGCGCCAGCGCATCGCCATCGCGCGTGCGCTGTCGGTCAACCCGAAGCTCGTGCTGCTCGACGAGCCGGTCTCCGCACTGGACGTGTCCATCCAGGCCGGCGTGATCAACCTGCTTGAGGACCTGCAGAACAAGCTGGGCGTGGCCTACCTGTTCGTGGCCCATAACCTGTCGGTGGTGCGCCATATCTCCAGCCGCGTGGCGGTGATGTACCTGGGCCGCATCGTGGAATCCGGCGACACCGAAGACGTGTTCGAGCACCCGTTGCACCCGTACACCCAGGCGCTCATCAGCGCCGTGCCGGTGCCGGACCCGAAGGCGGAACGCACCCGTCAGCGCATCGTGCTGCAGGGCGAGGTGCCCAGCCCCACCGAGACGTTCGAAGGCTGCCCGTTCATGGGCCGCTGCCCGCTCATGCCCAAGCTGAGCGCCGAACAACAGGCCCGCTGCCGCGGCGAACGCCCGGCGCTGCGGCCGTATGACACTTCCCGACCGAGCGGCCATCAGGTTGCATGCCATTTCGCATGACGGTCGGAACCATATAGAGGAGGAAATAACAATGAACAAGACACGTAAGCTGACCGCGCTCGCCGCGGCCACTGCGGCGCTTGCCATGCTGCTTGCCGGCTGCGGCGCGGGCAATGGCAACGGTTCCAGCAACGCCTCGAGCGCCACCGAACCGCCGGCCGGCATCGATTCGTCGTACACCGGCGACCTGCCCATGCCGAAGGTCACCGAGCGTTACGACAACCACCAGAGCCGTGACAACGTCAAGGACGGCGGCACGCTGACCCTGTCCATCGTCGAAATCGGCCCGAACTGGAACTACCTGTCTTCCGACGGCAACACCGGCTACATGTCCGAGCTGTGGAGCTGGTACCAGCCCAGCCTGCTCATGACCGACCAGGTCAATGGCTCCCCGATTAAGGTGAACCCGGACTTCCTGACCGACATGAAGCTCGTGAGCAAGGACCCGATGGTCGTGCAGTACGACATCAACCCGAAGGCCAAGTGGAACGACGGCTCCGACATCGACTGGACCGCCTTCAAGGCCACGTGGGAAGCCCAAAACGGCTCCAACCCGGACTACAACCCGCCGAGCACCGACGGCTTCGACCGTATCGCCAGCGTTGAGCAGGGCGACAGCCCGAAGCAGGTCAAGGTGACCTACAAGACCCCGTACTACCCGTGGCAGGAAGTCTTCGGCACTCTGGTGAACCCGAAGGCCGCCGACGCGAAGACCTTCACCCAGGGCTGGGTGAAGAACCCGCACAACGAGTGGGCCGCCGGTCCGTACAAGGTCGACTCCTTCTCCGACTCCCAGGTCACCTTCGTGCCGAACGAGAAGTGGTGGGGCAACAAGCCGAAGCTGGACAAGATCGTCTACAAGCAGATGGCCGACACCGCCTCCCTCAACGCCTTCCAGAACGGCGAGATCGACGCCGTGAGCGCCTCCACCAAGGACGACATCAAGGCCATCCGCTCCGTCAAGGACGCCCAGCTGCGCATCGGCTACAGCACCAAGACCCGCGTGCTCCAGTACAACGGCAAGTCCAAGCCGCTCGACGACCTGCAGGTGCGCAAGGCCATCACCCAGGCCTTCGACGTGAACACCTACAACAACGTGCAGTTCCAAGGCCTGAACTGGAAGGCCGAGCAGCCGGGCTCCGAGCTGCTGCTGCCGTTCCAGAAGGGTTACGAGAACAACCTGCCCGCCGAAGCCAAGTACAACGTGGACAACGCCAAGAAGACCCTTGAGGCCGACGGCTACAAGATGGGCAAGGACGGCTACTACGCCAAGGGCGGCAAGACCCTTGAGATCTCCTTCACCTTCTTCGGTGACGACGCCACCCAGCAGGCCCTCGCCAACGCCTACCAGGCGATGATGAAGAAGGCCGGCATCAAGGTCAAGGTCGTGAACGTGGCCGAGTCCAAGTTCTCCGACACCGTGTCTTCCGGCAACTACCAGGTGCTGCCGATGGCTTGGCAGGCTCCGAGCGCCATGACCTTCGTGGTGTCCGCCCCGCAGCTGTACACCTCCGACGGTCCGTCCAACTTCACCTACGTGGGCAACGAAAAGATCGACAAGCTCGTCAAGGTGGCCGGTGGCCTCTCCGACTACGACGAGCAGACCAAGGCCGTCAACGCCGCCGAGAAGGAAGCCCTCAAGCTGTACGGCACCATCCCGGTCTCCAACCCGGCTTCGTACCTCGGTGCGAAGAAGGGCCTGGCCAACTACGGCCCGTCCGGCTTCGCCGGCAACCTGCCGCAGGACATCGGCTGGCAGAAGTGATGACGTCTGACTGACGTCTGACATGGCCACCGCGCCGGGAACGGCCGGCCGCACGCATCGACTGCAGGGCTTTCGATGCCGGACGCGGCCTGCGGCAGGTTCCCGGCGGGGTGTGACCGCGGCAGCATATGCCTTACTCTCCTTATTTCTGCATATGATGCTGCGGTTGGGAAGCCTCCCGTTTGCGCGCTTATGCGTCGCGCGCGAACGGGAGGCTTTTGCATACTTGCCGCGATTCCACCCCGGCAACGATTTGTCCACCTTGCTGCCCGCGCGGCTGAAACCGTATCCACCTTCCTCTTCCCGGATTTGTGACGCTGACGGTTGCCGAGCGTCACAAATCCGGGAGATAGTCGCCCTTACTTGTTGTCAGAACTTGGTGAGCCCGGATTTGCGGATATGGTCCTCCCAGCCATCCGGCTTAGGCAGTGTGACCAGTTCCCTCATTGTCACGGCAGGGATCGCGGCCGCCACGATGCACAAGCCCAAAGCCACGGACGTGACTGAGTAACCCCAGTGTTGCATGGCGATGCCGGACAGAAATGTGATCACCGGGGCAGCAATCGTCTCAATCATGCCCATGCCGGCGAATACGCGGCCCATATGCTCCTTGTTGATGAGCAATGATTGGAATCCGTTGATTACCGCATTGCCGGCCGGTAGGGCCAGCAGCGAAATTGCCAGAAACGCCATACGCGCAAGAATCCACGGAGCCAGCGCTGCGCCGAGCGCGCCGATGCTCATCAGCACGTAGAACGATACGGCGACTATGCCGCCGCGCACATGCTGAACCAGCACGGAAGAGATGAGCGAGCCAACGATGACGCCCACAGACACAGAAACGTTCATGAAACTGGCTGACACCACATGTGATGGGTCGGAGCCGATCGAGAGCACCGTAATCAGCAGGAACGAGTTGAAGCACGCGAACGCCAGCGCGCTCGACAAAATCAGACGACGTTCGAATCGCTCGCTAAGAAGCCAGCGGAATCCGGAAAACATCTCACGCCAATACTGTGACGCGGATGGTGTCGTGGTCGTTGCCTGCTCGTCAGCGGCCTGAGTGATGTTGGCCGCATCGCCATTCTCATCGGCCTCATCGTCGGCAAGGGCGCGGCCCTCCGCATTGGTCCGCCCGCCACGATGCCAGTATTTTGTGATCCGCATCGCCGCCGCGGTTTCCAATAGATTCAGCAGCGCGCTGACTGCGAATGGCAGCCATAGACCGCCGCCGATCAATACGCCACCTACTGGTGCGCCGGCGAGTTCGAGGGCGGCATCGCGGCCATCATTGAGGCTTGACGCCTTGGGCAGCAATTGATCGGGAACGATGCCTCGTAGCATCGTGTTGCTCGTGGTTCCTAGGAGGCCTGAGCGTATGCCGAGGCATATCGCAAGTACCATCAGCACCGGGTATATGAGTAATCCCGCCCATCCTAGGGCCGCGCATATGCCGAACAGTGCGAAACCAATCAGGCCGAACGCAATCATAAGTTTTTTGCGGTCGTACTTATCTTGTACCACGCCACCTGGCAGCCGCAATACCGACGATATCATGGTCATGATTGAATCCAGCAGCGTCGCCTGTGCCGGTGAGCCCGTGACGGTCTGCGCGATGAGTGGCATTGCGAAACCTTGGATACTTGATGACAGCGACGTGCATGAATCCGCTACGAACCATTTGCCATAATCCGTGCCGCGCCATAGCGACTCGGTGGTGTTGCTATGTGAATTGTGACCGTTGGGCTGTGTTGAAGATTGGTTGTTGACTGTTCCGATGGAATCAGCCATTGTGATCCTCTCCTCGTATTCATCGATGCTTGAGATATTCTATTATGCTCGTCTTTAAGCGCCACACCGGACTCACTTCCGGCCAATACCGCGACGCCTTTACAACACCGTGTGATTAGGGAAGGTCAGGGTACTAACCCTGGGAAAAGTGCAGTATTCTGCATTATTAACCCTAGGAAAAATGTAATTTTGGACAATCGCAACCCTAGGAAAAATGTAGAATACGCGAATTGCAACCCTAGGAAAAGTGTGTATTGCGGTATGATGGAGCGACAGGACAGTGATTTGTGATGTACGGTCCCATGCGATAGGGAGGGCGGCATGGCGGAGTTCAGGCGAGATATATATACCAGGTTGTCGGCATGGGCTGAAGCGACGGAGCACAAGCCGATAGTGCTGTGCGGCGCGAGACAGGTAGGCAAGACTCATGTGCTTAAGGTGCTGGGTCGGGACAAGTTCGAGTCATTTTCTTATGTCAACTTGTTCGATGGCGGTGCAAAGGCTGCGTTGACAGGTGTGGATTCGGTGCACATGTTGCTTGATTCCATGGAGGCGTTTAATGGGGTTCGCGTTCGGCCCGGCAAGACGCTGCTGTGCATCGACGAGATACAGGAAATCCCTGATTTACTGACTCTGTTGAAAGCGCTCCATGAGGAAATGCCGGATCTCCATGTCGCTGTAGCGGGCTCCTATCTGGGCATGGCTCAGCACGAAGACCTGTCATTCCCGGTTGGCAGTGTCACCTCCATCGATATGTATCCGATGACGTTTGTGGAGTTCTTGGAAGCGGTCGGTGATGGAGTGATAGCCGAACGCATCCGGAACCAGCGTATTGAGACACTTGGGGGATTTGCGGAACGTTTAGAGCGAAGGGTTCGTCAGTACTGTTTTGTTGGCGGCATGCCCGAAGTCGTTGAGACATTTGTAGAAGATGGCTATCGGCATGCGCGTGCCGTGCAGAAAGAATTGTTATCCAATTACGACATGGACTTTTCCAAACATCCCAGAACCGGTGTGGATAGTGAGAAAATGCGTTTGGTGTTTTCCTCGATTCCGTCCCATCTGGCGCGTGAGAATCATAAATTTATTTTTGGCCACATCGCTCGTGGCGCTCGGGCGGCGCAATATGAATCCGCGATTCAGCAGATTGTCGATTCTGGTCTTGCGTTGCGGGTGTATCGCGTCGAAAAACCTGCGGCACCATTGCCGTCATACCGTGATGATTCCGCGTTCAAACTGTATCTCCATGATGTTGGGCTGCTGGCAGCGGCCCTGGATCTGACTCCCGCAAGCGTGGTCCTTGGTGATGACGGGCTGACCGAATTCCGTGGTGCGTTAACGGAACAGTATGTTTGCCAGCAATTAGTGGCCGCCGGCATCACACCGATGTACTGGTCGAATGCGAACAGTACGGGAGCAGTTGATTTTGTCTTTGCAGGTAATGGCGCAATCACTCCGTTGGAGGCCAAAGCTGGTACCGAGCGTCATAAGCGTAGCTTGAAGTGGCTGTGCGACAAATACGGGATTTGCGGTTACCGTACGTCGATGCGGAATTACAAGGAGCAGGATTGGCTGACCAATGTCCCACTGTGGATAGTCGGGAGCTACTTCCGCCCGTGGTTGGCGAGTGATTATGAGCCGGATGGCGGAGCTGATTTAGGGCCGCTACCGAATACTGATGATGAAGGATGACTGAAGCCGCGAGATATGGTTCGGCCGGTTGCTGACTTGGGATATGATCCGCGACCGGCCGGCGGTCGAATCCGTCATGCCGCGGTGCGCACCACCGTCACGCCGTACGGCTCCAGCACCAGATCCCTGCCCAGTACCGTGCCGTCAAGCACCGACTCGCATCCGGCGAACGGCGTATCCTGCCACGCCGTGGCCGTATCCGCATGGTTGATCACGAACGTCAACGACTCCCCGCGTGACGGGTACCGCCGCGTAACCACCTCCACCGGCTCCGGCGAGACAATGCCGGTAACGCCGGCCCGGCGCACCACGTCGCCGACCACGGCGTCCATGCCGGCCTCGTCCAGCACCGCACCGGCGAAATACGCCGTGCCCGCGCCGAAATCGTTCACCGTCACCGCCGGCGTACCCCGGTAGAACACGTCGCCGGCGTAGGCCGCCAGCGGGCGCGCCCCGCCGTCGAGCTTGATCAGCCCGGCAACCAGCGAGACCCGGGACCCGTCCGTGTCCGCGTCCTCGCCCTCGCCCGAACCGAACACGACACGCACGTCGCGGCCGTCCGGGATCATGTCCATCTCCTCCATGCGCATTCCGCACACCTCACGGAACGCGCCCGGGTATCCGCCGAGGATCACGTTGTCATGCTCGTCGTGCATGCCTGCCATCACCGTCGCCAGGAACGTGCCGCCGGCGCGCACGAACCCCTCGACCAGCTCACGAACGCCCGGCTTGGCCATCATGAGCGCCGGCGCGACCAGCACGCGATAGCCCGCCAGCCGCCCGGCGTCAATGTCTTCCGGCACCACATCCACCGCGATGTTGCGGTGGTGGAACGGCGCATACCAGCGCCGCACCTGATCCGGATAGTCGAAGCCCTTCGGCAGCAACGAGATGTTCTCGGTCGACCAATACGAATCCCAGTCGAACATCAGCGCGACCGGCGCCTCGGTCAGACCGCCCACGAACCGCGCGCCGTGCGCCGCCAGCTCGCCGCCGAGCGCACGCACCTCGCCGTACACGCGCTCGTCCTCGCGCCCGCCGTGCGAGATCACCGCGCCATGGTACTTCTCGAACCCGCCGCGCGACTGCTTGAGCTGGAAATACTGCACGGTATCCGCGCCATGCGCGACCGCCTGATAGCTTTCCGCACGCATCCGCCCGGGCGCGCGCAGTACGTTGCACTCCTGCCAGTTCGTCTGGTTCGGCGTCGACTCCATGAGCATGAACGGCCTGCCGTCGCCCACGCCGCGCATCAGATCGTGCTTGAACGCATTGTCGGAAGGCGTGGTGTGCGGGAACGGATAATCGTCCCAGCTGATCACGTCCATCTCGCGCCCCCAACGGAAATAATCGGCACCCTCGTAGGTGTCCATGAGGTTCGTGGTGATCGGATGCATCGCGTCGAACGCGCGGATCGCGTCGCGCTCGGTGACGTAGGTGCCCAGCAGCGAGTCGGACTGGAACCGCTTGTAGTCGATGCTGCAGGCGGACAGAGTGGCGCGCTCGCCGTCCAGTCCGTCGCTGATCGCGTTCGGCGGTAGGATCTGGGCGAAATCGGCGTAGGTATGGCTCCAGAAGTTCGCGTTCCACGCGCGGTTCAACGCCTCGATCGAACCGTACTTGCGTTCGAGCCAGACGCGGAAGGCGGCGGCGCAGTTGTCGCAGTAGCAGCGGCCGCCGAGCTCGTTGGAGATGTGCCAGGCGATCAGATGGTCGTTGGCGCCGTAGCGTTCGGCGAGCTTGCCGGCCAGCGCGCCGGCCAGGCGCAGGAAGTTCGGCGAATTCGGGCAGGCGTTGTGCCGCACGCCGAAGCGGTGGCGACGGCCTTCGTAGTCGGTGCGCGTGGCGTCGGGGTAGCGTTGCGCGATCCATGCGGGTAGCGCGCCGGTGGACGTGGCCAGGACGAAGCCGAAGTCGTGCGCGACCAGCAGGTCGACGATGCGGTCGAGCATGGCGAAGTCGTAGCGGCTCTCGTCCGGCTGGATCAGCGCCCAGGAGAACACGTTGATGGTGGCCTCGTTGATGCCGGCGCGTTCGAGTTTGGCGATGTCGTCCGCCCAGGTGGATTCGTCCCACTGCTCGGGGTTCCAGTCGCCGCCGAAGACGAAGCGGCCGCCCGGTGCGGTGATGGTCGGTGTAGGCGATGCGGGTGATGCGGGTGATGCGGGTTGGGTGTGTGCCATGGTGTCGGTCATGATGCGTACTCCTTTGCGATGACGATGATGCGGCCTGCGGCCGGTCTCGGCGTTGTGGCCGGCGTGCGGCGGACTCGCGTTGGGGTGGTTCGGCGTCGCGCCGTCGGGAGCGGCGGTCCCCGTGTGTGGTGACGTTGCCCCTTCAGTGTTAAACCGATTTAATTCCTGGTGACCATTATGTACGTCGAGGTTGTCTTCGTCAAATGGATGATTGAAGGTGTCGGCAGCTGCTCGGTGAGATGCCGAAAAGCCCATAAATACCTAAGGAGGACGCCATGGCGGTGACGATGCGTGATGTCGCGAAGGCGGCGGGTGTCTCTCCTGCGTCCGTGTCGTTCGCCCTGCGCGGCGATCCCAGAATTAAACAAGAAACGGCACGGCACATCATCGACGTGGCCAATCGGATGAACTATTCGGTCAACATCACTGCCAAGAGCCTGCGTTCGGGGCGAACCGGCGTGATCGAGGCCGCCGTTTTCCAGCTTGACCGGCCGTTCTACGCGCAGCTGCTCGCCGGCGTGTCGAATGCGGCGTTCGACCGCGGCATCCAGGCCGTGGCGCAGCAGATCTCGACCGGCAAGGTCGGCCATGAGAAAAGCATCCTCGAGAAGGTCGCCAACAAGTTCTGCGACGGCGTGATCCTGAGCGCGGGCGGCCTGAGCGACGCCGAGATCATTGAGCTAAGCAGGGGCAAGCCGGTGGTGCTGCTCGAGGACCAGTCGTACCAAGGGCCGTTCGACTCGGTGTTCACGCCGTGCGAGAACGGCGCCGAGGCCGCGGTGACGCACCTGTTCGAGATAGGGTGCGAGCGCGTCGGGCTGGTCGGTACGGACTTCATGCCGGCCGACCAGGCGCGCCGGTCGATGCACGTGGGCGACCGACGTCTGACCGGCTGCCATCGCGCGTTCGAGCGGCATGAGCGCACGCTGACCAAGGCCGACACGATCCAGCTGTTCGACTGGGACACCGACGACGCGTACCGCGCGGTTTCGCGGCGCATCGAGGAGGGGGGCTTCCCGTTCGACGGGCTGTTCTGCATGACCGACGCGATCGCTTTCGGCGCGTTGCGCGCGTTGCGCGAGCATGGCATCGGCGTGCCGGACGACGTGGCGGTGATCGGCTTCGACGGCGTGCGCGAGGGATCGTACAGCGCGCCGACGCTGAGCACGATCGCGGTGGACATCGACAAGCTTGCCCGCGAGGCCGTCGACATCCTGTGCGAGCGCATCGAGGAGGGGTGTTACGGCGCGCCGGCCATGCCCAAGCATGTCACGGTGGGTTATGAGGTGCTGGTGCGCGAGTCGTCCAACCGCACGCGCTGACCGGTCGTCCGGTGGTTGTTCGCGGTGGATCGCCGATCGGTGGGACAACTCGCGGCGTTTTTTGTTTAATTATTTTTCGTTATCTGGTGCGATTCCGCGCGTTCCACAGCCCTTGTGTTTAAAAGGTTTTGCAACGAGTTGACACCGTTTGAACGGAGTGCTATAAATACAACTACAAGATTAAATCGGTTTAAAACCGGGCTCTTGCACGGAAGACAATGTGGTTTTTCGGCATACAACATGGCGTATGCCACCGACACAAAGGAGAGTTGCAATGTCAATGAAGATCTGGGGCAAACGAATGCTCGCTCTGGCCTGCGCGGGAGCGATGCTGGTCCCGCTGGCCGCCTGCGGCTCGGACGCCGACGCCGGCAAGATCCGGCTCAGCTACCTGAGCTGGGACAACGAGCAGACGTCCAAGCCGTACATCGACGAGTTCGAGAAGGAAAACCCGGACATCAAGATCGATTTCAGCTACGCGCCGCCGACCAGCGAGTACATCTCCACGCTGCAGACCCGCCTCGTCGGCAACCAGGCCCCGGACGTGTTCATCATCACCTCCGAGAATCGCGACGACCTCATCGACAACGGCTACGCCAAGGACCTGACCGACGAGTCGTTCATGAAGAACATCTCCCAGGCCAACAAGGACTTCGTCGGCCGCGACGGCAAGACCTACGGCATGTCGATCATCTCGTGGGTCTCCGGCATCGCCTACAATAAAGATCTGCTCAAGCAGGTCGGCTACGACGAGCCGCCGGCGAACTGGGACGACTTCCTCAAGCTGTGCAAGAAGCTCAAGAACGCCGGCATCGAGCCGTTCCTCGAGCCGAACGCCGACGAGCCGAGCCGCTTCATCGACGCCTTCCAGGGATCCATCCTCGAGAAGAAGGGCGTCGATCCGACCACGCTGTCCACGCAGGACAACCAGACGCCGGGCACCGACGAGCTCGAGGCCGTCAAGGAATACATCCGCCTGTACGATGAGGGTGGCGTGACCCGTGACACGGTCGGCATCAGCGGCGACGACATGAAGACGCAGTTCACCAACGGACAGGTCGCGATGATCGTCGACGGCGCGTGGGACTTTGCCACCTTCGAACAGGCCGGCATGAACTGGGACTTCGCCCCGATGCCCAAGCTCGGCGACGACTACACGCAGTACGCGCAGGGCTCCGCCTCCCCGGCGTGGGCGATCTACGCGAAGCTCGACGGCGACAAGCTCAAGGCCGCCGAGAAGTTCCTCGCCTTCCTGTCAAGCAAGTGGGCGCTGCAGAAGCATAACGACGCCGGCGACGCTGTCACTGTCGACGGGTTCGACGCTACGGTGATGACGCAGTACCAGAAGGTCTACGATCAGGACATCAAGACCGGCAAGTACTACCTGCACACCAACTTCTATTCGAAGCCGGACATTCTCAAGAGCGAACTCAAGGCGCAGAACCAGCAGCTGGTGCAGGGGCAGATCACGCCCGACCAGTATGCCAAGAACATCGACGCCAAGGTCGCGGCCGCGCAGTGACCCGCAACGGATCGCACATAATCACACATAGATAACTACAGTCTCCGGTTCGTCATGAACCGTGCGCATGGTAATGGGGCGGCCTGTCGGCTGCGGCTGGTCGCCCTTCGCATGCCCGCAATCGGATTTCGGTCATAAGCCAATGTCAAAGGAGGATGGCATATGAGCGCAACAATGCAAGGCTCGGCGGTCGGCAACCTGCCGCCGTTGGACGAAGACCTGTATCGTCGGCGTCGTCGTGCGCGTGGCCTGCATGAGGACGTGACGTCGTTCTGGTTCCTGCTGCCGATCCTGGCGGTGTTCGTGGTTCTGTTCCTGGTGCCGTTGGCACAGACCGCGTACTTCTCGTTCACCGACTTCAACGGTTACAGCATGGACATGAACTGGGTCGGTCTGGACAATTACAAGAAGGTGTTTACGGATCCGTCCACCCTGCAGGGCCTGGGCTTCACGATCCTGTACGCGATCGTGGTGATGGTCGGGGTGACCGTGATCGCCATTCCGCTGGCGGTCATCCTCAACCGCAAGTTCGTCGGCCGTGATTTCGTGCGCTCTGTGTTCTTCTTCTTCTCGGTGCCGTCGCTGGCCATCATGGGCATGGTGTGGAAGTACATCTTCTCCCCGATGAAGACCGGCGTGGTCAACAGCGTGCTCGCGGCGTTCGGTTTGGGACCGGTGCCGTGGCTGTCGAACAACTCTCTGGCGAAGTTCTGCGTGATCTTCATCGCGATCTGGGCGCAGATCGGCTGGCATGCGACCCTTTACTTGGCGTTCCTGCAGGCGATCCCCGCGGACCTGTACGAGCAGGCGACCGTGGACGGTGCGAACAAGTGGCAGCAGTTCGCGCATATCACCCTGCCGCAGCTGATGCCGGGCATCGTGACCTCGACGTTCCTGCTCATGTCGGGCGGCCTGAAGGTGTACGACCTGCCGTTCACGATGACCAAGGGCGGCCCGGGCTATTCGACGTACACGGTCACGCAGTCGATCATCCAGCAGGGCATCGGCCAGTCGCAGTACGGCATCGGTTCCGCGCTGGCGGTCCTGTTCTTCATCGCCACGGGCGTCGTGGTGTTCCTTCAGATGGGCATTTCCAACCTGATCTCGAGGAGGTTCGAGTAAATCATGGGCAACAAGGCTTCTTCCGTCACGGCCGCGCCGAAGGGCATGAACTTCACGACGCGCAAGAGGATCGGTTCGGCGGTCACCAGCGTGGTGATGATCCTGATCGCGCTGGTATGCGCGGTTCCACTGTGGTACATCCTGATCAACACGTTCAAGACGATTCCGGACATGTCCGCCAACCCGCTCGGCCTGCCGAAGGAATGGACGATCAAGAACTACATCAACGCGTTCGAGACGGTCCCGGTGTTCCGCTCCCTGCTGAACACGTTGATCGTCACGTTCTTCGCGGTCGTGATCCAGGTGCTCGTCGGCGCCCTGGCCGCATACGGCATGATCCTGCGCAAGTCCACGTTCACCGCCGCGGTCGGCGCGATCCTGATGGTCGCGTTCGTCGTGCCGGCGCAGACGACGCTGATCCCCCTGTACCGCATGGAGGCGAACGCGCACCTGGTCAACACCTTGGCCGGACTGGTGATTATCTACCTGGGCGGAGCGGTGTTCTGCTACTTCCTGATCGTCGGGTACATGCGCAGCCTGCCGTTCGAGCTGATCGAGGCGGCACGCATCGACGGCGCCGGCCCGCTGCGCATCTTCTGGTCGATCGTGATGCCGCTGATCCGCCCGATCCTGACGACCGTGGTCGTGTTCCAGACGATGGGCACGTGGAACGACTTCATGAACGCGAATGTGTTCCTCTCCAGCTCGGAACTGCGCACAATCGTGCTGCAGGTGTACAACGCGGTGGGCCAGTTCTCGACCGATTGGCCGAGCTTCATGACCATCACCGTGCTCGCCCTGCTGCCCGTGTTCGTGTTCTTCATCTTCTGCCAGAAGTGGATCGTCTCCGGCCTCGTCGCCGGTTCGGTCAAGGGCTGATCGGCTGATCGACTAGTCGGCTGGCTGATCACGGTATTAATTCCGGCTCCCCACTACGCTCATATCATCCCCTTCCGCGGCGTGTGGGGAGCCATGTTCTTCACCAGATAAGAATTTCCCATGGGTACTGTTGGCACTGTGTTACAAACATCGCCAAAACCGAGAGCCGTGCCTCGTGACGGCCTTCCTCATCGCGTGAATAACGCGGTACTGACCACTAATCCGCTGCGCAGGTATTGCGCCGACCCGAATCTTGCCATTTTCGATGGCCGATATTTCCTGTACTGCACCGATGACGGTGTGGATAATTGGGACACCACCGCGTTCAGTGTGTATGTGTCCGACGACTTGGCCACATGGGAGCGATATCCGGCGCTCGACTTGCGCGATGTGCCGTGGTGGGATGGCTCGGATGGTGCTTGGGCGCCTTCCGTGGTACAGCGCGCGGACGGCAAATACGTGTTCTACTTCGTGGCCGGTTCCCAGATCGGCGCCGCTGTGGGTGAATCCCCGTGCGGGCCGTTCGTGCCTGAGCCCGAACCAATCGTGCGCGAAGGTACGTTCGATTGCCGCACCATTGACCCCGGCGTATACGTGGAGGATGATGGCACCCGGTACTTCCTGTGGGGCAACGGCATAGCTTGGGCCGCGCCGCTCAATGAGGACTGTCTGTCGTTCGACGAATCGCGCGCTTTCAGCTGGGTGCCGGGCGATTTCCGTGAAGCCATCTGGATTCACAAGCGCAACGGCATCTACTACGCCAGCTGGTCGGAGAACGACGCCCGAGAGCCGGAATACTGCGTCAAGTACGCGATGGCCGAATCGCTGCATGGGCCCTGGAGTGAACCGCGCGTGCTGATCGAACAAGACCCGGCGCGCAAGCTGTATGCCACCGGTCACCATAACATCGTGAATATTCCCGGCACCGACGAATGGATTATCGCGTATCACCGGTTCGCCTACAATCCGGCCGGTCGCTGGGCTGGAGGCGATGGCTGTCATCGCGAAGTGGTATTCGCGCCGCTTGACTACAATCCTGACGGCTCGCTGGTTCCCGTCCGCCCGCAAGTTGGTTCCTACGTGCGTTCGCTGACGTTCTGACCTGTAGGCTGTTTGTCTCTGTCTGTTCGTTGTCTTCGCCTTGCTTGCGTTTTTGTACGTTTTATCTGTTTCGTGAGTTTCGTGCGTTCTGCGGATTTCACGCGTTTCGCGCAGTGCCGTACGCTGATCACCATTCAGCGTGCGGCACTTTTGCATATCTCACGTGTTGCGGGAGATGCCGATTCCGTCGCACAATACGTAAAACGTGAATGAACCATTCACTATTCTTGTGTTTTTTGTGACTCAAAGTGCGTTTTGCATATGTAAAAACGTGAATGCTAAGATGATATCAGTATGTGATTGTGTGATGACCTGCGTGTTTTCAGTCATTCTCTACAAAAGAGGAGGGGAATATGCTCAAGCGCCATGCATATGACCAGTTGCTGAATTGGAAGAACCGTAAAACCAAGCAGGGCTTGCTGGTCACGGGTGCCCGGCAGGTGGGCAAGACCACGCTGATTGAGCAGTTCGGTGCAGACCATTATGAGCATGTGGCTAAGGTGAATTTCATCGAAATGCCTCAGGCGGCCGAAACGGTAAGCAAGGCCAAGGACACCGAAGACCTGATACTGCGGTTATCGGTACTTTCCGGCACGGAAATTACGCCGGGCAAGACTCTGCTGTTTCTTGACGAGATACAAGCGTGTGAGGACATGCTCACGTGGACCAAATTCCTGTCTGGCACCAAAGGATTGGATGTCATTGTTTCTGGCTCCCTGCTGGGCATTGACGTGTTCAATGTGCGCTCGATCCCGGTGGGATTCCTGCAGACGATGCGTATGTATCCGCTCAATTTCTATGAGTTCTGCGCTGCATGCCGGCTGCCTCAGTCCGCTCTCGATACGCTGCGTGAATGTTATGTGGATCGACGGGAGGTTCCCGATTATCTACATGAACGGCTCACCGACCTGTGGTACAAGTATCTGCTGATTGGTGGCATGCCCGACGCAGTGCAGTCATTCGTGGATTTTGCCGATATTGTCAAGGTCCGCAATACTCAGCAAGCCATATTCGATACCTATGAATACGACATCACCAAATATGTCTCCGATTTGGTGGAACGTCGTCATATCAAGAGCATTTACGAGGCGATTCCAAGTCAGCTCAATGCGGAAAACAAACGATTCAAGTTCTCCAAGTTGGGCAAGAATATCAGGTTCGCTCATATGCAGACGGCGTTCGATTGGTTGGCGAACGCAGGTATTGCCTTGCCTACTTCGCGCGTGCAGGACCCTGAATACCCGCTGACGGAGCATGCCGACGAGAACACGTTTAAACTGTACATGAACGATGTCGGTTTGCTGACCTCCCGTTTGATGCGCAGTGTGGACTTAGAGATTGTGAATCACCGATCCAGTATGAATTACGGGTCGATTTTCGAGAATGCAGCGGCTCAGGAACTGTTTGCACAGGGATTGGAACTGCATTACTTCAACCAGAACCGTATTGGTGAAGTTGATTTTGTAGTGCAGCAAGGTCTGGATGATATTTCACTGGTTGAAATCAAATCGGGCAAGGACTATACGCGGCATCGGGCCATGAACAACCTACTGGATACCGACAATTATCGGTTTGCCCATGCCTACGTGTTCCATGATGGCAACGTGGAGACTGTTGGACGAGCCGAATACCTGCCCATATACATGCTGGGTTGTTTGAGCGTGATGTAACGCGCACCACTTTCCCGGGAATGTGCCGCGGATTGGGTCTGTTGCCCGGTCTAGCGGTTCGGTCCATTGACCCAGCCTGTTACTTCACCCTTACCGTCCGCAATGGAGTGAACCGACTAATCCATATCCGCAAAATCGACAAGCGTCACTGTACCGTCTTGCGCCGCGCGGGCGGCGACATGCTCGTCGAAGCCTGATTTGGAGAACAGCATGTAATGGCTGGTTTCGGGGTGCAGCAGTCTGGCGCGATTGCGCAGCACTTCCAACTGCTGCAGACCGGATGGCACGCTGCGCCATTTGCATTCGCAGAATAGGAGAGTTTTCGGTTTTTCTCCTGAAGCCACGATGTCAATTTCCTCCTGACTACGGGTGGTCGGATTGGCGCCCCACCAACGTCCGGCATCAAGCATGAGGAAAGGCAATGCCTCGGTACCGTTATGGGACCATATCCACTGAACGCAGATGTCTTCGAACACCTGCCCCATAAAGTCGGAGATAGTGCGCATAACACGGTCGGCGGCGAGATCGGCATGACCGGATTGAATGAGGGACATGTTGTTCGGCACATATCGGTACCAGAATCGGAAGAACGAGTCCTCGATACGGTAGATCGTCTTGCGAGGAGCGTCCTCGCCGAAAGGTGTCTCCTTGCGAACGATTCCCAGATCGATGAGATTGCGCAAATAGGTGGCGCATGAGGACGATTCCATATGGCATGCGGTGGCGATGGTGTTCGACCGAGATGCCCCGGAGGCAATGGCCTGGATTACGGCGTTGTACTCGGCCGGACTGCGCAGCTCCTGCTTCAGCAAGTTGTCTGGCTCCTCAAACAGATAGCAGCTTGGATCGAGGATGTTCCAACGGATGTTGTCTCGGATGCTGATGCCGTCGTCCAGTTGCCGAAGATACTGCGGGATACCGTCGGTAAGTCCGTAAGCAATGGCGGCGTCCTCGTTGCTGTATCTTGGCAAGAACTTGCGGACATCGGCGTAGCCGAATGGCTCCACTTTGATTTGAGCGGTGCGTCTGCCGTACAGGGGGCTCTCATACCCAAGCACCTGGCGCTCCATGAACGACATGGAAGAGCCGCATAACACCATCATGAGCTGACTGTCATCCTTATGGCGGTCGATGGCATGCTGCAGGACCGAATTGATGGTCCGGTCTGCTTTGGCCAGATATGGGTACTCGTCGATGACGAAGGCGATGCGTTGCTTTGCGGCCAGCACGAACACCGCTTCCAGTGCGGATTCAAAGCTGCGGTATACGGGCGTTGTCTCGAACGCCTCTGAGCCCTTTTCATACAGAGCAATGCTGCGGCTTAACGATTCGAGATTCTTGGAAGCGCTGGATTCGATTGCCGAAAAGAAAATCGTGGGGCGATCTTCGAGGAAGCGGTTGATGAGTGTGGTCTTGCCCACGCGGCGACGGCCGCAGACCACGACGCACTCGAACTGCTGTGAGCTCCAGCGGCGTTCCAGTGCCGAAAGCTCCTTATCTCGCCCGACGAACATGGCCCTTGTCTCCTTGCTTTGCTGTCTGCCTGGTGCACACGCGCAAATTATAGAATCGTAATTTACTTAATTATGATTCTATAATTTGGTCGACTGGTATGCAACAGGTCTCGAGCGTGCATTGCCGCATGCGCAACGTTTCGCGCGACACATTCCGGGGAATGTTGCGCTTAGCGGGCCGTGCCGCGTTGCTAATGCGGGGAACACGCAGAGTTGCGGGCCGTTGCGATTAGACGCAGGTCGCCTAGACTAGTACGCGTTTGCGAAAGTCGAACGTGCTTCGACCGATGAAGGAGAGCTTCGGTCATGCGGCCAATGACAGGCGCAGTGCGAAGCACGGCTGATCGTGAATCGCGGCGGCAGCGATTGCCGCGTGCGGCGCAGGAGCATGCCGCACCATACCACAAGCAAACAATCCCCAAGAAACGGTGATCTCCTCACATGTACGTCGATCCGGGAATCAATACCAGCGCAAGCAATCTCAAATGGGTGCTGCCATACTGCAAACCAGACCTGCCCCGCGTGGTAGGCGCGCTTCTACTGTTCATCGCAAATAACACGATGGCCCTGACCATTCCGATTCTGTCCGGTATCATCGTGGACCGCGTCATCGTCGGCGGACATGCCGACGAACTGCCACGTCTGTGTGGACTGATGATCCTCATGACCATCATCCGCGTGGGCGCGCGATACGGCTACCAGATGTGGATGGAGCGTTTCGGCCAGAACTCGGTCTACCGCCTCGTCTCCGACGAATACGAGAAGCTGCACGAGCTCGACTTCACGTATTTCAACCACACACGCACCGGCGACATCATGAGCCGACTGACCTCCGACACCGACGCGATCCGCCACTGCCTGAGTTGGGTGAGCTATCAGATTGCCGACTGCGTGGTCATGTTCGTGGGCGCCCTGTGCGTGATGTTCGCCATCGATTGGCGACTCGCGCTCGTCCTGGCCTGCGTCACGCCGTTCATTTTTGTGCTCACGCGCGGCCTGTCCACGCACGCCCACCCGCTGTTCTTCGCCATCCGCAACTCGCTGGCCTCCCTCAACTCCATGGTCGAAGAGAACATCGAGGGCAACCGTGTGGTCAAGGCATTCGTGCGCGAACCGTACGAGACCGAAAAGTTCGACGAGCACAACGACGATTACATGCAGTGCAACATGGCCTTGGCCTACAACTCGCGCAAGTACATGCCGTGGCTGGACGGCCTCGGCTTCTCGCTGCAGCTCATCACCCTCGGCCTCGGCGGCTTTCTGGTCATCAAGGGCTACATGACCCTCGGCAATCTGGTGAGTTTCAACTCCTTCCTGTGGATGATCGACGGCCCGGTGCGCCAGTCCGGCTGGCTGATCAACGACTGGCAGCGATTCAACGCCAGCTGCATCAAAATCCGCAAGCTGCTCACCGAACAGCCGCGCATCGTGGAGAAGCCCGACGCGGTCGAAGCCGTCAAGCAGGCGGTCACGATCGTCGAGCAAGTCAAGCACGATGATGAGGCTACCGGGGCTACCGGAGCGTCCGTGGCTTCCGGAACATCCGGTGCCCAGCAGTCCACCGAACGCAAGTCCTGCCCGCTGCACATCAAGGGCGACATCCGCTTCGACCACGTCAGCTTCGCCTTCCCGGACGACCCGGAGACCCCGATCCTCAAGGACCTCGACTTCACCGTGCCCGCCGGCTCCAAGCTCGGCATCCTCGGCGAAACCGGCGCGGGCAAGTCCACGCTCGTCAGCCTCATCTCCCGCTTCTACGACCCGACCGTTGGCCATGTGCTCATCGACGGCATCGACGCACGCGACTGGCCGCTGGCCACCTTGCGCTCGCAGGTGTGCATCGTGGCGCAGGATACCTTCCTGTTCTCCGACACCATCGGCGGCAACATCGGTTTTGGTGCCAGCGGTGATAGCGACGACCGATATATCCAGAAAATGGCCCAGATCGCCGGCGCGGACAATTTCATCAGGTCGATGCCACAGGGTTATGACACCGTCGTGGGCGAACGCGGCGTGGGCCTGTCCGGCGGGCAGAAGCAGCGCCTGTCGCTGGCCCGCGCGCTCGCGGACAATCCGTCGATCCTGATTATGGACGATACGACCTCGGCCGTCGATATGGAGACCGAGGCGGAGATCCAGAAGCACCTCAAGGAGATGGACGGCGGCAAGACCATCGTCGCCATCGCCCACCGCATCTCGTCGGTCAAGGATTCCGACCTGATTCTGGTGCTCGAGCACGGACGTATCGTCGAACGCGGCACCCACGCCGAACTCGTGGCCGCACACGGCCGCTACTGGGACATCTACCACAAGCAGCTCGGACTCCAGTCCGGCGTCGCACAAGGTTTTTAGAAGAGGACTTATGGCACAACGCAATACATACCGCGAGGATGAGGAACTCGAGGAGCAGATCAACTTCCGGGACATCCTGCGCGTCGGCAAATATCTCAAACCGTATATGGCACAGGTGGCGCGCATTCTCGTCGTCGTCATCTCGATGAGCTGCATCGTCGTCGCCGTGCCGTACCTGACCAAGATCATGATCGACGAGGCGATCCCGAACAAGGACCTCGGCAAGCTCGGCATCCTCGCCGTGATCCTCGCCGCGCTGATCGTGCTGTACGAGTTCGGGCTGCGCTACCGCACGGTGGCGATCACGCGCGTCGGCCAGCTCATGCTCAAGGACATGCGCCGCGATATCTTCACGCATATCCAGACGCTGCCCTTCAGCTACTTCGATTCGCGCCCGCACGGCAAGATCCTGATCCGCGTGGTCAACTATGTGAACACGCTTTCGGACACGCTGAGCTCCGGTCTGATCAACGTGATCTCCGACGTGTTCACCTTCGTGATCACGCTGATCGTGATGTTCGTGATCGACTGGCAGCTGGCCCTGTGGAGCCTGATCCTGTTCCCGGTGCTCATCATCTGGGTGCGCGTGCTGCAGATCTTCCAGCGGCGCGCCTTCCAGAAGCTCTCCAACAAGCAGAGCAACCTGAACGCCTACATCCACGAGTCGATCGCCGGCGTGAAGACCACGCAGACCTTCGCACAGGAGCGGGCCCAGTTCAGGACCTTCCAGGAACAGCAGGGCGAGGTGCGTTCCGCGTGGATGCACGCCGTGCACATCCAGTTCCTCATGTGGCCGGGCGTGCAGACCATCTCCGTGATGACCATCTCGTTCATCTACTTCGTTGGCGTGATGGGCTTCGGGGGCGTGAACGTGACCACCGGCGTGCTCATCGCGTTCGTCGGCTACGCGAACAACTTCTGGAATCCGGTGATCAACATCGGCAACTTCTACAACCAGCTCATCACCTGCTCGGCGTACCTCGAGCGCATCTTCGAGACGCTCGACGTCACGCCGGAGATCCGCAACAAGCCCGACGCGGCGGACCTGCCGCAGATCCGCGGGCGCGTCGACTTCAACGACGTGGTGTTCCGCTACGAGAAGGACGGCCGCAACATCCTCAACCTCGTGGACTTCCACGTCGAACCGGGGCGCACAATCGCGCTGGTCGGCCCGACGGGCGCCGGCAAGACGACGATCATCAACCTGCTGTCGCGCTTCTACGACGTGTCCGAGGGCTCGGTGACGATCGACGGCTACGACGTGCGCGACGTGACGCTCGCATCGCTGCGCCGGCAGATGGGCGTGATGCTGCAGGACACCTTCATCTTCTCCGGCAACGTGCGCGAGAACATCCGCTACGGCAAGCTCGACGCCACCGACGAGGAAATCGAGGCGGCGGCGAAGGCCGTGCACGCGCACGAGTTCATCATGGAACTGCCCGACGGGTACGACACGGTGGTGGAGGAGCGCGGATCGACCCTGTCGGCCGGCCAGCGCCAGCTCATCGCCTTCGCGCGCGTGCTGCTCGCCGACCCGCGTATCCTGATCCTGGACGAGGCGACGAGCAACATCGACACGCGCACCGAGGAGGCGCTGCAGGCCGGCCTGCAGCATCTGCTCAAGGGGCGCACGAGCTTCATCATCGCGCACCGCCTGTCGACGATCGAGAACGCGGACGAGATCTTCTACATCGATCACGGCCAGATCGTCGAGCACGGCTCGCACGCGCAGCTGCTCGCCGCCAAGGGCGCGTACTACCGCCTCTACGAGTCCCAGTACGCGATGATTCGCGTGGCCAGTGGAGCGCCGGAAGAGTGACGAGATGTTGCGCACAAGGATGCGTTTAGCGGCGTTTCACATAGCGGGTGCTGCGACCGGCACCGATTTTGATGATCGTACCGGAGTCCAACAGTGATTTCAGCGTGCGCTCAATGGTGGTGGTGCTGGTATCGGGCATACGAGCGAGAATATCGGCCTTGGAGAGTGGCATTAGGGATCGATCAAGCAGTGCTTCAATCCGCGTTCCCTTGGTGGCTACTCGCGGTGCTCCCTGCGCTCTGCCGCCTGCCGTGAGATTGATGCGTTCGTCGAATTCCTTGCACGCGGACAGTATGATGCCAAGCAGGTAGTTCGTGAATGGCGCATAATCATTGGCGTTGTCGTCCCAGCCTTGGGTGCTTGCGGCCAGCGCCTCATAATAAGTGCTTTTACTTTGCTCGATAAGGTGTTCGATACTGATGTATTTGCCGACCATATAGCCATTGCGGCACAGCATCAGGAGCGTGAGTAGCCGACTCATACGGCCATTGCCGTCATTGAACGGATGTATGCAGGTGAAATCGAGAATGAACATGGCGATGGCAAGCAATGGATCGGTATGTCCATCTCGGATTGCTTGCGTGTAGGCGGAACACGCGCGTTCGATCAGTTCCGGTGTGACAAGTGCGGACGGTGGGGCGAATCGCACGGTGCTGGTCCCGTGTGCATCTCGTTCGATGATGACGTTGTCACTGTCCTTGAAATGCCCCGCAAAGGTCAGTGGTGTGTGTCGGAAGAGGTCGCGGTGCAGTTGAAGAATGACGTTCGGGGTAATCGGAATATAGTCGTGGCTTTCGTGAATAACCGATAGCGCGTCACGGTAACCGGCAATTTCTTCTTCATTGCGATTGCGCGGTGTGACTTTCTCCGAGACGAGATCGTTGAGCCTGCTATCGCTGGTAGAAATACCTTCGATGCGGTTTGAGGCATCTGTGCTTTGGATGCGCGCGACGGCAACCAGCGTCCCCAATATATCCGGTCTGATTGTTGTCTGTATGCTTTGACGCCCTTTTGCCTCGTGAATAGCGGCAAGCAAACTCGTGGTGTGCGGGGTGAGCAACGTCTTACCTGACTCGATGTAGTCGAATGATCTCATACTGCCTCATTTTCTGCATCATACGAACTTTTCTGCATCATATTTTATCAAAATGAGGCAGAAAATGGGCTGATGAGGCAGAAAAGGCGGCAGGATGGCGGCCATCTCGCTTGCTGATTGCGCTACTTTCCCGGGAATGTTGCGCTCGTGGCAAGAAACGGCAAGTTCAGGCGGACGAGATTGGCGGCATGTAATCGCTCGAAGGCTTGGCCCGTATGGCTTGGCCAGGCAGAGGTTGGCCAAGTGGAAGTTGGCCAGTGTAGAACGCAATCTGGGGAGGCGTTCCATGACAAGCAATACTTATCATTTGGGGGTGGTGCCGTTTTCTTGGACTGTGATTCGAGGGGGCGGCCATGGCGAAGTACAGCAAGGAGCAGCGTCGGTGTGCGGTTGAGTTGTATGTGCGGTACGAGTGCTGCGTTGCGGATGTGATCCGCGAGTTGGGTTATCCCAGTCGAGAGGCGTTGCGCATGTGGCATCGCGATTGGCTCGAGGAGCAGAGGACGGGGACTCGCCGTTGTGTGGAGGCGGTGCGGCTAATGCTGCTTTATTGAAAACTATCAGTGATGTGATAGGTGTATATGATTCCGCGAAGTTCTACCAGAATAAGCGATGGAGCTGAAGTGGCCGCACGGTCTTGCAATTCATAACGGCGTCAGTGGCGAAGGCAATATCAGCGCGCTTCTCGCGGATATGATTCATCTCGCAACCTCCGACGAGATTCCTCGCCTGCAGGCGGCTATCATGTCGCATTTCCTATTCGAGTACATTCACCCGTTCTACGACGGCAACGGCAGGACAGGGCGGTATCTCCTGGCCCTTTACCTGAATCATGATCTGACCATGCCTACGGTACTGTCTTTGTCGCGCACCATTGCGGAGAACAAAAACGCCTACTACAAGGCGTTCGTGGAAGCGGAGGCTAAGCTGAACTGCGGAGAGCTCACGCTTTTCGTGAACACCCTCCTCGGGTTCATCCGTGAAGCCCAGGACGAGCTGATTGGCGAGCTCGAAATCATGGTTGACCAGCTTGACAAGGGCGAGACGATTTGCGAACAGCTTAGGCAGAAGCACGGTCTGTCTGCGAAAGCGGCCTCGATACTATACGGCGTAATCCAGGAGGAGATGTTCGATTCGACCGAGTCCATGTCGCTGGACGACGCCGCCCGCCAAATCGGACTATCCAAGCAAAGTGCGAGAACATACGTGGGGGAGATACTGGATGCGGGTCTCGTCGTTCAGTCCGGGAAGCGCCCGCTGAAGATACAGACGTCGGAATCGTTGAAAAGCATCCTCTCGATGGGAGTGAGTGAGGATTAGGAACTTCGTGCCATGGTTGTAGTAATGCCAAGATTCTCAGGCACTACCGGATTTGTTCGTTTTTGAGGGACTGCGACATATTGGACTCCTACTGCAGTATCGTCCATATCGCGCTTCGTAAGAATGGAGATGATTCTCGATTATTCTTCCATCGAACGAGAGCGATATTCGCTGGGCGTGCATGCGAATTCGCGGTCAAACGATCCTCGCATGGTTTGAGAACTGGGGAATCCGGATTCCCGGACGATTTGATTGATTGGCATATCCGTGTTGGTGAGCAAATCGCAGGCCGCCAGCAGACGTACACGCGTTACGTAGTCTTTAAATGTCACTCCAGAATATTTGCTGAATATCCTTGAAAAATGCTCTCGTGAATATCCGAATTTCTGCGACACCTGTGCGGTGGATAGGGGCTCGCGATAATGACGTTGCACGTAGTGGCGTATTCGTCTAATGACTCGTCCATCCTGGAGTATGGTTTCATCCTCGGTGTCTTCTTGGTTCGCTGCAGCCAATGGTTTGGCGTAGTCAAAAACATTGGTAAGCATGGTGTAGAACCAGGAATTCGCTTCAAGGAACCGTGTCTGCTTGCCGCTGATCAGTGCCGCAAACATTTGTTCGCAGCATTTCAGCAATTGTTGATGATCTTTTTCGCCAATGTAGTCGTAATCCAGCTGTTGTTGGATTTGGGTAATATACGGATATGACGGTAGCAACTCCGTGGGCGAGATCGTTACGGAAAGCGCCTGCGGTACAGCTGATGGTTGTTGAAGATCCTGAATAAGTTCGATGCTATGCAGGCAGCGTGGAGGAATCAGTACTACATCACCGGCATGATGCATCGAACGTTGGGTGCCTTTCATCACTGTGGCCCGACAGCGTCGGACGTATACCACCTCGAAGCCTTCATGCCAATGCAACCTGGCTTTGTCGAATCCCTGATGTGCGATGACCAGGGCAGGGAACTGCGGTGATGTGGTCAATAGCTCCTGATTGGTGCCCTTAACGTACTGCATATCGCCTCCTACCTAGGTCGCTGTTGGTTTGTGCGCCATCAGGACCTTACTGCATCGGCGAACCATGACGTTATCGTCATGGGGTGGGTGATGGCGGTACCGACTACGGCTGCCCAGGCACCCATTTCTATGGCTTTGGCCGCATCGGACGGAGTATGTATCCTACCCTCGCATATCACCGGTACGTGGGGGTGCCGCTCCAGCATTTGAGCGAGGAGCTCGTAATCCGGTCCTTCTGTTTTGGCGCGGGAATCGGTGTATCCAGCCAGCGTGGTGGAGATGATGTCGAATCCTGCATCCACGGCTGCATCGGAGTCTTCGATGCAGCCGCAGTCGGCCATCAGTATTGCGCCCTCGCTTTTGAGTTGCCGCGCGGTCTGCTGCAGAGTTAGACCGTCTGGCCGGGGCCGATCTGTAGCATCGAGTGCCACAATGTCGGCTCCCGCCATGATGCAGGCTCTGGCGTGGCGTAACGTTGGCGTGATGTATACGCCGTTATCGCCTTCCTTCCATATGCCGATGACTGGAACTTTTACTTGGCCTTTGATGGCGCTGATATCGGCAAGACCTTGGCATCGAATGGCGGCAGCGCCGCCGAGTTCTACTGATTGAGCGACTTGGGCCATGGTTTCGGGATGCCGCATTGGCTCGCCGGGATATGCTTGACAGCTGACTATCAGTGTGCCGTGGAGCGAATCAATAAGACGTTTCGAATAAGTATCGTTAGTATTCATATTTCTGCTCCTTATTTGATTTGAGGTCGGCGCACAGAGCTGATGTTGCTCCGATGAGAGGGGCTCTGCCGCCGAGTGTTCCTGTCAAAACCGGTGTTCGGGAAAGAATGCCCAAGGTCTGTCTTTGGATGCCTTGTTTCACAGATTTCATCCATAGTTCTCCAGAATGGACTACGGAGCCGGAAAGGATCACGGCATCGGGATCAAGGGCATTGATTAGTCCGCCAAGAACATCGCCGAGACTCGTGCCGGCCAGAGTGATACTGGTTACGGCTTCCGTACTACCTTGACTGGCCAGTTCGGCGATAGTGCGTCCATTGATGTCGGTGGGGAGAGTATTGTGTCCGTTCTGTTGCAGAGCCCGTCGATAATTATCGGCAATGCCGGTACCTGAGGCGATTGACTCCACATGGCCCTTACATCCACATGAGCAGGATATACCAATGGCGTCGGGATGCGGCAGATGGCCGATATGGCCACAGGCTCCGTGGACGCCGCGTACCAGTTCCCCGTCGATGATTATCGCGCCTCCGATACCGGTGCCGATGGCGGCGACCAGTAGTGATTGGTATTGTCGTCCGCATCCCCAGTGAGCTTCACCAAGGGCGTGTGCCTGAACATCTCCGATGACGATGGCAGGCACGTTGAACGTTGCCGATAATTCGGCTTGCAGTTGAATACCGGCCCAACCGGGAATCAACGAAGTGGCTGATACCACCGAACCGTTGCCGTCAATGACTCCTGCGCTCGCTACACCGATCCCCAATAGTGGGAAAGGAATCTCACCATCGTCCAGACACTGGCGAATGGCTTGAACGACGCGTTGCAATACGGAGGTGCCGCCGAGACGTGCTTTCGTCGGTATGACGTACCGTCGAATCAACGCTGGCATGTCCCGCGGTCTTCCTTGTTCGTCGAGGTCTACGCACATGAGACCAGCGGCGATTTTGGTGCCGCCGATGTCCACGGATATCACCGTATGCTGATGGATTATGCTTGCAAAACTCATAGGCATCTCCGTTGGTGTGATTAAGCGGTATGGGCGACTGCACTGCGTCAGTTCGACTCCGCTTTTATTGTTATCAGGCTTCCTCCGAGTACGACAACGACGCCTTGAACCATCGGTCACAAAATCATTCATTTGTATCACGCCCATAGCCCTGTTGCCAATGACCGGCAAATGCTCGCTCAATACGATAGGGGCTTACTGGTGGGCGACGAGGTCCATCATCGGGCAAAGGAGAATATCATGAGCCAACAGACTCAGTCTCAAATCGATGGCAAGCTTAAAGGCAAGTTAATTGCCGTCTGTACGATCGGAGCCGTGGGTGGCTTCCTGTTCGGATACGATACGTCGGTCATCAACGGCGCCGTGACCGCAATCGCCAGTCCGGATTCCGGTTTTGCACTCAGCAGTACCATGAGCGGATTCTCGGTCTCCAGCGCATTGCTGGGATGTGTGTTCGGCGCATGGTTCGCCGGTGTGGTCGCCGATCGTATGGGACGAATTCGTGTACTGGAACTTGCCGCCATATTGTTTGTGGCAGCTTCTTTGGTGACAGGTCTGACGACGAATTTCACCATATTTATCATCTTCCGTATCGTCGGAGGCCTTGGTGTCGGATTCACCTCGGCAATCGGCCCCGCTTACATTTCGGAGATTTCTCCAGCAGCAAGACGTGGCTTCTTCACCAGCTTCCAGCAGATGGCCATCGCATTGGGCATCATCGCATCGCTGGTCGTCAACGATATCTATGTCGTGGCATCCGGTGGCGCTGAAATGCCATTCTGGATGGGGATAGACGCATGGCGTTGGATGCTAGTGACAACAGCCCTGCCTGGCGTTATCATGTTCTTCCTATGCTTCGCTTTGCCAGAGACTCCTCGTTATCTGGTTATGAAGGGCGAGATTGCAAAGGCCAAGACCATTCTGATTGACGTCATCGGTGACAGCAATGCCGATGTGACCATCGCCAAAATCCAGAAGTCGTTCCAGAGCGAGGAGAACGAGAAGAAGGTTTCCTTCAGGGAACTGCGCGGTAAGACGTTCGGTCTCAAGGGCGTGGTCTGGATTTCCATCATCTTCGTTCTGCTGGCTCAGGCCAACGGGCAGAATATCATCATGCTGTACGATTCCAGCCTTTGGAACATGCTGGGCTTCAGCGAGCAGGCGTCGCTGACCATCGCTGTTGTACGTGCGACGCTCGCCGCCGTTGCCACGGTGGTAGGTATGGTGCTTATCGATCGAGTCGGTCGCCGTAATCTTATGAAATACGGAACTTTGCTGATGACGGTATTCCTGGGCATCACGGCCATTGGCTTCGGCCAAGGACAGTTGAGTGCTGACGGTACTCTGAGCCTGTCGATTACGTGGACGTGGATTTCCATCGTATGCACCTACGCGTTCTTCCTGGTTTGCTGTGCCACTACGAACGTCACCGTCTGGGTCATCATCAGCGAAATTTTCCCGAATCGTATCCGTGCCAAGGGGGAGGCCGTGGCGACTGCCGCGAACTGGATGTTCAACTTCCTTATCACTACGATTTATCCTCCTATGCGTGATGGTATCGGTCTTGGATGGACGTACGGCTTCTACACGCTGATGGCATTGCTGGGCTTCTTCTTTGTCGTCAAGTTCCTGCCGGAAACCAACGGTGTGGAGCTTGAGGATATGAAGGCTGAGCTGAAGTGAGGTGGGGAATGATGCGTTATCAAGACGACGATGCAATGACGTTCTCTGTCAACGGAATTCCTTTCACGTTGAATGATATTTACGCTACGAATGGAACTTGTGTTTTGACGCCGCTACAGGAACGGTTGGCCCGAACATGGACTTACCTTGACGAGGATCTTCCCGATACCGCAGACATACCCGATGATGATGATGAGTATCGAGTCTTTATCGATTATGTGCGGCAGCATCGGGCAAGCTACGCGTTCAGTGACGTACGCCGACTGGACTTCCGCAGTGCGTTGCCTGATACCGTGATGAAATTTCCGGATATCGACTATATGGCCGATGGCGGGCGTGCTCATAAGTTGGATATTTTCCTGCCGAAGGACGCATACTTGCGCGGCGACGGTGATATTCCGGTTATTTTCAACATTCACGGTGGCGCGTTCTTCTATTCATTCAAGGAAATTCAGAATGCGTATGCCGCTCAGCTTGCCAGCCGAGGATTTGCCGTGGTGTGCCCCAACTATACGTTGGCACCCGGAGGCGATTTCCTCGATATGTTGACTGATGTGTCGACGGCCTTGCGATGGCTAGTAAGCAATGGTGATGGGTGGCAGCTGTCGGCTGAGCAACTGTTCCTGGTCAGCGATTCTGCCGGCGCATTGCTGGGAACGTTCCTGTTGGCGTGTGAGACCAATGAGGAGCTGTCCTCTCTTCTGGGGATTGATAGTAATCATGTGCGGTTCCAATCAGTCGGTTTCACCTCCGGCATGCTGGTGTATGACCATCTGTTCGATGCGTTCTACCCGGATTCCGGCGAGCTGTTCGAGAAGCTGCGGCCAGCGTTCCGAACATTGATATCACGATTGGAGGGAACACCATATGAGCGTACTGAATCGTTGATGCGAGCAATCGCATATCCGCCGGTATGGCTTTCCACCAGTACCGATGATTTTCTGGAAAACGATGCGCTGTACGCAACGATGCTACTGCGATCGATGAACTGCGATCATGAACTGCATGATCTGCGGTCTGTCAACGGCAAGCGTATTCCTCATGACTATCCCTTGATGACGTGGGATTCCGGCAGCGGAGAACTCAATGACGCAATGATGGCGTTCTTCCGCGAGCATCTATCACCGCGCACATCGCTTACGGCGAGTGTGTAGATGACATTGCCGCCGCAATCGCGAAAAGACGATGACTGCGGCGGCATCCTCAACATCACTCCAACAGAAAGCATGACCCACGGCACCACGCGTCAGGCGCTCAGTCTCATCACCAATCCCATCGTCACCATCGTGTTTTTTGCGCTCGCCGTGTTCGCCTGCTGGCGGTAGCCTACACTGAGAAACCATGAGCAAGCACCACCATCGCGACCGTAGCTGGGCCCCGGCACCTGAAGCATTGCCGGACGACGCCCAGACCATCGACAACCACACTCACGTGGCCTCCGTAATCCCTTTCGCGCGCGCTATGAGCCATGAGGCGCAGGAGAAGGGACAGCCCGAAGTCCCGGTGTACGACGTCGACCAATTGCTGGCGCAGGCGCAATCTGTCGGCATTGGGGGTATCATCGACTGCGGTTGCGAGCTGCCGCACCTGATGACCGCCGTCCAGATGGCCCTCGATCATCCAGGTAACGTGCACGCGGCGCTCGCAATACACCCCAATGAGTCCGTGCTCCACGGGCATCGCGGTGTGCCGGGGCCGGATGGTCTGCCCCTCAAATACAAGCCTTACCATGACACGTCTTTCGAGGACGCGCTCGCCGAAGTACATCGCCTCGCCACCACATACCCCGAGCAAGTGGTGGCTATCGGCGAGACCGGCATGGACCTCTTCCGCACCGGCGAAGGTGCCAAGGAACTGCAGCGTGAGGCCTTCCGCGCGCATATCGCCCTAGCCAAGGAACTGGGCCTGCCCATGCAGATTCACGACCGCGACTCCCATCGCGAGGTTATCGAAACCCTGCTGGCCGACGGCGCGCCCGAACGCACCGTATTCCACTCGTATTCCGGCGACCGTGAGATGGCCGAGATCGCGCGCGAACATGGCTGGTATCTGAGCTTCTCCGGCACCGTGAGCTACAAGGGCAACGACGGCATCCGCGAATCGCTGCGAATCGTGGGTCTGGACCATGCGATGGTCGAAACCGACGCGCCGTACCTGACGCCCATGCCCTACCGCGGGCGCACCAACGCGCCGTATATGATCCCCTACACCTTGCGGGCCATGGCCGATACGCTCGACCTGTCCATCGCGGATGTGGCGCGCGGCACCCGCGATACCGCCCGCGCCGTATACGGACTGTGAGGGCCGGGTGTGCGACCGTCGCGGCGCGTGTAGAGACGATGTGTTGACTTGTAAAATTTGTCAGAATTGTGAACGAGGTCTACCATGATGTACCTGACATAAGCGAGGGGGATGATCTCCACCTCAATGGAGGACTGAACGTATGGCTGAGTCGAACCAAAGGACCGCACGCGCCCAAGAAGCCTCAAAGGCCCAGAAAGCCCAGGCTGGCGCCGCCAAAGCCAAGGCCCGACAGGAAGAAGAAGCACTGCTGAGGGCCGACACCTTTACCAACGCTCCCAAGGTGTCCCGCCGCACTCTCACCAAGGAGGAGCGCGCGGCACTCGCCAAGCAGAGGGAAGCCGAAACCAAGGAAGCCGAGAAAATCGCCAGCGCATGGTCGAAAGGCGGCCTCGGCCGATGGTGGGCCCGCTTGCAATCCAGTCCAGACAAGGTTACCTGGGGCATGGCGATTGTGGCGCTCGGCGTGGTGTACGGCGACATCGGCACCTCGCCCCTTTACACCGCGCAGACCTTCCTTGCCGGTCAGGGAGGGCTTGGCAGCGTAAACCGAGAGGCCGTGCTCGGCATGCTGTCGCTGGTCTTCTGGTCGATTACGCTGATCACTACCGTCAAATATGTGCTCATCGCCATGCGCATCGACAACAATGGCGAAGGCGGCATCTTCGCACTGTACTCGTTGATTCGCAAGTACGGCGCATGGCTCGCGATTCCCGCCATGCTCGGCGGCGCGGCATTCCTCGCGGATTCGGTACTTACTCCGGCGGTTTCCATCAGTTCCGCAGTCGAAGGCTTGCAGACCCTGCCGCCATTGGAAGGGTTGTTCGACGAAAACCCAAGCCTGACCCTGATGATTACCGTCGTGATCATCGTGATTCTCTTCTCCGTGCAGTCGCGTGGCACCGAACGCATCGGCAAAGTATTCGGCTCGATGGTGCTGGTCTGGTTCAGCTTCCTCGCCATCGTGGGCGTCACGAATCTCTCTAACGACTGGTCTGTGTTCGCGGCCCTGAACCCGGTGTACGGCATCAAATTCCTGTTCAGCCCGGACAATGCTGCCGGCATCGCCCTTATGGGCACTGTGTTCCTCTCGACCACCGGTGCCGAGGCGCTGTACTCCGACATGGGCCACGTGGGGCGCGGCAACATCTACTTCACCTGGCCATTCATCAAGGTTGCGCTGGTGCTCAACTACTTCGGCCAAGGCGCGTGGATGCTGGCCAATAGCGATAACCAGCAATACACCGCGATGAAGTCGCTCAACCCGTTCTTCCAGATGATGACCCCGAACGTGCGGTACCTGGCCGTGATCCTGTCCGTCACAGCCGGCGTGATCGCCTCCCAGGCCCTGATCACGGGCGCGTTCACCATGGTTTCCGAGGCCACCCGCCTCAACTGGATGCCCCATCTGCAGGTGCGTTACCCGGCCCGTACGCGCGGCCAGCTGTACATTCCGGTGGTCAACGGCGTGTTGTGCGTGGCCACGCTCGCCGTGCTCGCCATCTTCAAGGATTCCGAGCATATCTCCGCCGCGTACGGCCTGGCGTTGACCATTACGATGATCACCACCACCGTGTTGCTCGGCGTGCACATCTGGCATTCCGGCAAGCGGGTCGGTGCCATCGTGTTCACCGTGCTGTTCTTGGCGATTCAGGCTATGTTCTTCATCGCGTCTATGGCCAAATTCCTGCATGGTGGTTGGTTCACCATGTTGCTGACCGCCGCGATTCTGTTCGTCATGTACACGTGGAATGAGGGCACCAAGCTCGAACGTGCGCAACGCCGTCACATGCGGCCCAACGACTTCCTACCCGCGCTCGACAAGCTGCACAGTGATTTCCGCATCCCGTATTTTGCGGACAACATCGTGTACCTGACCTCCGACTCGGAAACCAAGCGACTCGACACGGACATCTTCTTCTCCATCTTCGCCGACCACCCCAAGCGTGCCCGCGCTTGGTGGGCAGTCAGCGTGGAAACCACCGACGAGCCGTTCACCCGTGAATACTCGGTGGAGAACTTCGGCACGAACTACATCTACCGCGTGCGCTTCCGTTTGGGATTCAAGGTTTCGCAGTCCATCCCTGCGTACATCCACCAAATCATGCACGACCTGTCCAAAACCGGCGAACTGCCTAAGCAGAAGTCGATTTACCCCAAGGTCGACGCCGATCCGGACATCGGCACCATCCGTTACGTGCTGATTCACAAGGCCCTGATGCCGGAATCCAAGGTTTCCGCACGCGGTGCCCTGTCGTTGCAAGCCAAGTACGCAATCCGCCGCATGGCTGGCTCGCCGGTTAAGTGGTTCGGTCTGGCACCTTACAACCCGCTGGTCGAGGTGCAGCCGCTGTTCGTCTCCACCCGCCGCCCACCGCGTCTGAAGCGCACCGATACGGCCAAGACCATCCCGACGCCCACGCCGACTCGTGCAGTGGCCGACCCGGCCGCCGTCCCCGACCCGATGGACACCACGTCCGGGCTCGGGCGATTGGTACAGGAGCTCGATGCCGCCGTATCGGCCGAGGAGCGGAAGATCGCTGAGACCGCTGCCGCCGCTGCGGTCGCTGAGCAGGGCGATAAGGGCAAGGCCAAGAACGGCAAACCCGCCGCCAAGCCTCAGCGCTCCGCCAAACAGAAGCGATAACATACCAGTTTGCAGCGGCGCTGATGCGCTCTATAAAGAATGCCTATAACAGTCGCCGCACGTCGCCACACGGCTTCGGTAAGTTGAAATACCATGTGCAGATTACTGGGATACGCGACGGCAGGCTTCAACCTGAGCCTCAACGCGGTGTTGGGTCGGGACAATGTCGGCGATTTCCGCGAACTGTCTGAAATCCACAATGATGGCTGGGGCGTAGCCCAGCTTTCCGATCCCGCCGAAGCACCGCACGTGCGCGACGGCGGCGCACCCACTCCGGAAACCGGTACCCGAATCTACAAGTCGACCATCGCGGCCCGTCATGACAGCACGTTTGAGGCGCTGGCCGACGAACCGTCTCGCGGTGCCATCTGGCACCTGCGCTTGGCAAGTTCCAATCTGCCGCTCATCATGGAGAACCAGCACCCGTTCTATGCGAACGGCCTGAGCTTCATCCACAACGGCGATATCTCGGACGCCAATGGCCGCAACATCGTCACCAACCGTTCATACCCGGTGAACCACAGTGTGTTCCTCTCCACCGGCGGCCGTTCCGACTCCGCTATCTTCTTCGCGGTGATTCTGGAATACATCGGCTTCGGTTTCCCGCTCGACGAGGCCGTGGCCCAGGCCGTGCGCGAACTGCGCCAAGCCTACCCGAAGTCCAGCTACAACTGCATGATTCAGTCCGAGGACCAGCTCATCGCCCTGTGCGCCGCCGGTCGTGAGAAGACCAGCCCGCGCATCGTGGAAATCTACGATGAGTACGGCCGTGGCGAGCAGGCCGCCGACTACCGTGTGATGCGCTACCGTGAGCTGCGCGACGACAACGGCGACTCCGCCGGTGTGGTGGTCTCCTCTTCCGGCTATGAGCAGGAAGGCTGGAACGTGCTGGAGAACGACCAGATGATCATCGCCTCCAACCGCAACGGCACCTACCGTCTCCGTTCCATCTGAAATAGCTTCATAAGCCGTCTCTGACGAGGGGGGCTGTCAGCCGACAGACTGACTGGGGGGCCCTAGAGCCTCAAATCATCCGCATCCCATACTTCTCCGCCAACGCCGGAATATCCGGCACGCCATACTTGGCCACCAGATTCAGCCATCGTTGTTTGTTCTCTCCGCCAAATCGCTCGGCTCGGGCCGTATACGCCTCGACCTGCAGGAACTTCGGCGGCACTGACTTGCTATGGAACTTGTCGGCGTACATCACCACTTCCTGCTCGAGATTCATCGGCACATAGTCGGCTGGTGGCAATGGCAGCTCCTGGCGCACCACATCCTCGCGCGTAAGTCCCACGCCGGTATGGTTGCGGCAGAACTGGGCGATGGACTCGTCCACGCCCTCGTCGAGCAGATACTCGTAGCCCTTAAGACCGTGCAGAATGTAGCGTTTCTTGCTGAATTTGAGCGGTTCGTCGTCAGAGCCGTCATGCTTGAACACGCGGTAGGTGCCGATGTCATGCAGCAGTCCGCCGATGAGTACTAAATGCTCGTCGAGCAGACGCGGCGGCACATGGCCGCCGGTGACGCCTGCGGTGGGCGGTACCTCCGCGTCCTTCGGTAATGTGCAGCGGCGCGTGAACAGCGCGTTCTGCCGGCGCACGATCTGGCAGCCGATGGTCGCTACAATCACGCAATGCGTGTGCACCAGCTCGTACGCCGCCTTGGACGGCGCGATTTTGCGGTGCAACTCGTCGATCTGCTCCAGTGTGGGAATATATCCGGTCATGATTATCAGGTTTCGCCTCGTACGGTCAGATTTATCCTCAGATTAGCGCGGCAATGAGCCGCGGCATTGAAAAACCCCTGTGATTCGGCAATACGAATCACAGGGGTCCTATGGTCTGAACATCAGATCTTGAAGAGTGTGTCGGCTGCTTCGGCGATCTCGCGTGACGCAGTGAGCACGATAACGCAATGCTTCGGGTCACCGGTGTGCGCCAGCTTGGCCAGCGCGGCGAACACGGTCACCTCGTCATCCGCGTTCAGCCCTCGTGTCGGCTCGTCGAGGATTAGCACTTCGGCCTCGGTGCTGATTGCACGGGCGATGGCCACCAAACGCTGCTGCACCAAAGGCAACGTGCCGACGGCCACGCCGCTGGTGGCCTCGGAGAAGCCGACCTTGGCCAGCAGTTCGCGGGCGATCACCGGCTTGGGCTTCAGGAAGTTGCGGTTGGACGCATTCATGGCGTACAGCACGTTTTGTTCGGCGTCGAGATTCGGTTGCACGGCGTGCAGCTGCGGTACGATGCCCAGACGGTGGCCGCGTAGTTCCACGGGCTCGAGCTCAACAATGTTGGCGCTCTTGTTCATCACCGTGCCAGACGCCGGCGTGGTCAAACCGCTCATCACGCCCATCAGCGCGCGACGCTTGGCGTCGGCGGTGATGCCCGAATCGGGGTCGTCGCTGATCAGCAGCGCGTATGCGTGCCCGGAATAGCAGGAGAAATTCGCGTCATCGAGGATGTTGACCTTGCCCTTGGGACCGGCGACCGTCACCTTGTTCAGGGCAAAGGTCGGGTAGGTCTTGAGCAGAATGTCGTCGGAACCGCCGCCCACCAACACGCGATCGATACGCGAGGCCAGCGTCATGGTGGGATCGGTCGCTTTGCCCTGAGGCTCCGCATGCTCGGCCAATGCGTCTTTGTGATCGGTTTTGGCCAGTCGGAGTGTTTCGTTGACGCGGGCGGCATTGCGCTCGGTCACTTCGGCGGATGCGTTGGCCGAAGCGATGGCGTCTGCTTCGGCCTCGCTGGTCTCGTCGGTTGCTCCGGTTTCGGCAGATGCCAGTGCGCTGTAAATACCATCGTCAACAGTGCCTTCGTCATCAACGTCATCGAAGGTCACGCTGAACTGCACGGAGTCAGCTGGAACGGATTCAATGGCGTCGTTCGTCTCAGTCTCAGAAGTCACTTCGTCAGCCGTTGCGTCAGTGGCCTTCTCGAGTTCCTGATCGTTGTTCTTGTCGCTCATGCCTGTGCCTCCGCATCGTCGGTTGTGGTGGTCGTCTTATTGGCCTCGCCAGCATCATGAGCGGTGGCCTCAGCAGCTTCATCGGTCTCAGCAGCGCCAGTGGTTTCGGCCGTTTCAATCGCCTCAGTCTCGCTCACGGTGCCCCAGTCGCCATCGGCGGCGAACAGCTTGTTCGCGCTGAAGAACGCAAGGCGCAGGGCGGCAAGAATCGCCAGGATCAGGATTGAACCCAGTCCATACCAGACCATGGTCCAAATCAGGTCCGATGTCACCGGGATGGCATGGCCGGATGCCAGAGCAGGTCCGATCGGCTTGGCGGCGAACGCGCCTCCGACCAGACCAATTACGTAGAAGGGCAGGGTGACGATGAACACTTCCAGCATGAACTGCCATCCCAAACGCCCGCGAGTGACGCCGGACACCAGTGCCATGCCGATCTCGTCGTCACGCTTGGACGTCCATGCGCCCGACAGCACGAGGATGAGCAACAGCACGCCGCCCACGCCGGCCAGTATGGCCGTATAGGTCCTCGCCCGCGAGGCCAGCTTGTCCAACGGCTTCAGCGAGGCGGTGTAGGCCTCCAGCGAGGGGGAGGACACGGCGTAACCCTTGGCGGGCAGCTTGGCCTTCTTGAGGTTGGCGACCAAGGCCCGGTATGTGGCGGGGCTGTTGACGTCAAACGTCACGTCCAGGTCGGGCACTTTCCAGCCGGGGGTGTTCTGGTCGACGCTTTGCGGGTCGAGTCCGGCCTTGGAGAAGGCCGGATAGGCGGTGAAGATCGCGTTCTCGCGGTTGCGGGCGGCCGTCACCGGATTGTCGACGGTGGATCCGGACGTGTACCGGTAGATGCCGCGCACCTTGAGTTCGGCCGTGGTCGAGGGATCCGAGGCGGCCGCCACCTTGAACGTGTCGCCCACCTTCAGGCCGTTGGCGGAGGCGAACGCCTTCGACACCAGTGCGCTGGTGGCGTCCGGGTTGGAGGACTTGTTGTCGTAGCTCAGGTCCTTGCCGTCCACGATTTCGAAGGTACCGAGGTCGCTGGCCGTGGCGGCGTCCTTGGTCCAGAACGCCCGCCAGATGAGCCGCCCGCCGGTCGCATCGTCTCCGGCCGTGCCCAGCGAACCGCCGTCGAGGGCCTTCAGGTCGCCGTTCACGCGCGCCGGCGCGGTCTCGGTGAACGTGAAGTTCAGCGAGCTGACGGCCGACTGGATGAGCGCGGCGTACTCGTTGTAGGTGGACCACGTCATGTAATGCCTGGTGGAGGACTGATCGGTAGCGGAGACCTTCTTCCACGTAGCCGCAGTCGGGCGAATGGCCAACGTGGCCTTCTGCTGATCGTACGCGGTGGTGTGTGCGTTGGTATCTTCTTGAATGATGGCCAGTCCGGCGACTGTGCCGAAGGTGACCGCCAAGGTGATGAACGCGGTCAGGGCCGTACGTCCTTTAGAACGTGTCAGGGCCCGCCAGGCGTTGCTGAGGACGAACATGTAATTACCTCTCCCGTTCTCCTAAGCCGAACAGATCAATACGGCTTTAACTATTGTTGCGTTTAGTGACCGTTTTCTTGCGCAATACTGTTATACCCCTCAATGAAGTCTGAGAACATTCCGACAGCGATGTGGTGGTCATGAGGGGATTTGCACCCGGTATGGGATAAACCCTCGGTCTATTTCGGTGGCATCGGTACACTGGCATGAGATATGCGTGGCGTCACGTGTGCTCCGGCATGTCTGCGATTCCGGATTCGCCCGGAGTCCGGCATCCGGAAGCGTGGCCTTGCGCCGTTGGATAAGAGTATGAGCCGAGCAGATTTTCGGGTAGGATAAGTATGCGATTCACTTCAGGGCATTCGAGCCATAAGGCTGTGGGGCGTGGGAGAAGCCGCCATGCCGGTAACGGGAAATCCAATCGCTCCGCATCTACGAATAGCGCTGCAAATCAGCAGACGGGTCCCGTAAACCTGAAGACTCCCCAGCACGTGGGTGGCAACGGCCGTTCGCTGGTCAGCCGTACACCGATATGGGCGCGAGTGGTGGTTGTACTGCTGCTGACGTTGCTGGCCAGCGTCACCTGTGTGGGCACGCTCTACGCGGCATCCGTCTCGAGAATGGCCACGGATGCGCAGCGTGTGCTGACATCCGCCGAAGGTCTGGCCAATTCGGCACTTGGCTGCGGCAGCGATAAGAGTCTGTCGGACATCTCCCAAGAGTTGGTCAATGCCACCAATGATCTCAACGAGGAGCTGAACGGCCCGCAGTGGGACTTCTTCCGCGACCATTCGCGATTTGGCAGCGACATCACCGCTGCCCGCGAAATGCTGGCTTCCGTGGATACGCTGGTCAACGGTCCGTTCACTGATCTGCTGAACCTGTCCAAACGATTGCAGGGCTTCTCCCTGAAGAATGGCTCGGTGGACGTCAGCGCCCTGATGGATATGCCGGATATCGTCAAGCAGGCGCATAAGGATATCTCGCAGCAGCTCACCAAGCTCAACAAGGTGCCGACTCCGAGCGTCGCCAAGGTGGCCACCGTGCTCGAATCCGAAAAGGCTGCGCTCAAGACCGTGGATTCGATGCTCAGCGAATACGATGGCCTCATTAACTTGCTACCGCAACTGCTTGGCGAGGACGGCAAGCGCACGTATTTGGTGATGGTGCAGAACCCGGCCGAGCTGCGTTCGGCGGGCGGCATGGTGGGCACCATCGCCGCAATCACGGCAGATAAGGGCACGATTACCATCGGTGATTTCGCCACCACTTCTGGTTGGGACATTCCTGAGAAGCCAATGGATGCTACGGTGCTGAAGGAGCGCCAGGTATTTGGCGACACGTTTGACCAGTACCCGGCCACCACGACCATCGACCCCGAATTCCAGCGTGTGGCACAGATGAACAAATACATGTGGCTGTATCAGAAAGGCAACGAAGACAAGAACGTAGCGGGTGTATTGTCATTCGATCCCGTATTCCTCCAGGCATTGCTGGGAGCCACAGGCAAGGTCAAGCTTTCGGACGGCCGAGTGCTGGATGGCACCACCACGGTGCCGTTCTTCGCTTCAGACCTGTACACGGATTACCCGGACTTCGAGCAGCAGAACAACTTCGTTTCCGAAGCGGCTCAAGCAATTATGAACCACGTGCTTGGTAACGCGAATGCTTCTACCGCATCCCCGCTGTTGAAGGCAATCAGAGATACCAGCGCTAGCGGTCATTTCAAGCTATGGATGGCTGATCCGGATGAGCAGGAGGCGCTGATTGCCACCGGACTTATCGACGATAAGGCCAGTGGTGAGCTGTCTGCTGACAGTCAGGTGCCTGAAACCGGCATCTATCTTTCGGAGCTGCAGCAAGGCAAGCAGGATTGGTATCTGAAGACCTCCACCACGGTCACAAAGACTTGCGGTGACGTCTCGGCCAGCCAGAACGCCCTGTATTCTGGCGTGCTGGATAAGCGCATCACGACAGCCGTGCGTAACACGCAGCTGGGTCAGTTTACGGAAGATCAGCTCGGTGACGAATACACGGTCACCTTCACCATGAAGAACACGCTGACTAAGGCTAAGGCCGAATCGTTGCCTGATTTCGTTAATGGCGGCTCGGAGAATCCAGTGCTCGGCGGCATGTTGTACCGCGTGGTGCTTACCGCCCCGTACGGTGGCGAAATCACCGCTGTGCAGGCTGATATAGATTCATGGGATACCAACACCGCGAGCCTGTATGACCGTCAGTACATTATGTTCAACCAGCAGTGGATCGAGCCCGGAAAAGAATTGACGATTGCTTATACCGTTCGGGTCAGCAGCGATGCCACACATCCACTGAACGCGGTAACCACGCCGGTGGTGAATGCGGATGGCATCGAGACGGGCTCCAACGGTAAGGTGACCGATGAGTGCTCGGCGGATACGAACGGCGCCGATGGTGCGAACGGCGGCAAGAACGACGCGCATAAGGGCGCGTCCTCCGATCCCTCGGCCGGCCTGGACACCTTGGACAATCTGAAGAGCCAGATCAGCTGCCCGGTCGATCTGAAGTCCCTGGCGGGATCCATGTGATGACCATGCCCGATTCCGTTTCCGACGCCGCCGGTGCTGGCGTCGCCGGCAAGCCGCGCGATGTGAACTACGATCTGCTGCGCGTGGTGGCGATGTGCCTGGTCATCGGCGTCCACGTGATCAACAACTACATGCCCGTCAAGATGGCTCTCACCGGCGGCGCGGAAACGGTGCGATCCGTGCTGTTCGCGTTGTTCATGGTCTGCAATCCGCTGTTCATCATGGTGTCCGGCCGGTTCAACCTGACGTGCGACGCCGGCCGGCTGGGGAGCACCCGCTCGTCGGGCAACCTGCCGGGTTCTGGCTCTGATGCCCGGACAGGCGGCGGTGCCGGCCAAGCCGATCCCGGTAGCCTCGCGCCGTACGTGCGCTACTACTACAAACGTTTTGTCTCGCTGATTGTGCCGTATCTGCTGTATGCGGGCGGCATGGGATTCGTCGCCTACCTGGTGATTGATCATCGTTCGGTTGGCGGCGCTGTGTCTGGAACGTTGTTTGATCTGTTTTCCGGGTATGACGATTCCGTCTATTGGTTCGTGTTCATGCTTGCCGGGTTTGTGCTGGCGACGCCGTTCCTGGCCGCGATGATGCGCGCGATTGGCCGGTCGGGTGCCTGGCTGCTGATCGGCCTGGCCGCCGCCGTGGCCGCCGCCGAGCAGATCTGCAATCTTGCCGGATACCCGTTGACGTTCCTGCAGTCGTTCCCTTGGCGGGGGCTGCTGGTCTACTATCTGCTCGGTTTCGTGCTGGAATACTATCCGCCGTCCACGCGGGCGCGGCACGGTTTGTACGCGTTGGCTCCGTTCGCCCTGGCGTGGACCGTCGCCACGCCGTACCTGTTCGCCGGCCAGCAGATTCAGGTCGGCCGCACGCTCACGGTTTCCTTCGCGGTGGTGGTGGCCGCGGTGTTCCTGTTCTTCCGGTACGACGTGCATCCGGCGTCGGCGCGGCTGCGCAAGGCGATCACCTGGCTGGCGGGGTACTCCTACACGATCTATCTGGTGCATTCGCCCCTGTCCAAGGTGCTGATCGGCCCGCGGATTCCCGCGCCCACGGACGGATGGTCGTACGCGGGCATCAGCGTGCTGATGTTCGCCGTCACGTTGCTCGCGGCGCTGCTATTTGCGGTGATTGCCGATACCGTGGTGCTTAAGCCTGTGCAGCGTCTGCTGCGCAACGTCGCTCTGCCGCGGGAAGGCCGCCCGTAGCAGCCGTCGTTTCACTGCCCTTGCGCGAGGTAGCGGGCCTCGGTGGCCTCCTTGGTCGGCGCCCACCAGTCGCGGTGTTCCGTATACCAATCGATGACGTTGCGCAGTCCGCCGGCGAAATCGGTGTGCATCGGCGACCAGCCCAGTTCGGCGCGCAGTTTGGATGCGTCGATCGCGTATCGCCTGTCGTGCCCGGGCCTGTCCCGCACCCAGTCGAACGCATCCTCCGGCTGGCCCATCAGCTGCAGGATCATGCGCAGCACGGCGATGTTGCTCATCTCGCCGTCCGCTCCGATCAGATACGTTTCGCCGATGCGCCCGCGGGTGAGGATCGCCCACACCGCGCGGGAGTGGTCTTCCGTATGTATCCAGTCGCGCACGTTCTCGCCGGTGCCGTACAGTTTCGGCCGCGCGCCCTCCATGATGGAGGTGATCTGCCGTGGAATGAACTTCTCCACATGCTGGTATGGGCCGTAGTTGTTGGAGCAGTTGGAGATGGTGGCGCGCAGGCCGTATGTACGCACCCATGCGCGCACCAGATGGTCGGACGACGCTTTCGAAGCGCTGTACGGGCTTGAGGGGCGATACGGCGTGTCTTCCGTGAAACGCGCCGGATCATCCAACGCCAGATCGCCGTATACCTCGTCGGTGCTGATGTGGTGGAAGCGCACGTCGTGTTTCCGGGCGGCCTCCAACAGCCGCATCGTGCCTTCCACGTTCGTGCGGATGAACGGTTCCGGATTGGCGATGGAGTTGTCGTTGTGCGATTCCGCGGCGAAGTGGACGATGGCGTCATGACCGGGCACGATACGCTCCAACAGCGCGACGTCGCAGATGTCCCCCACGACAAGATCGACCTGCGACGGTGGCAGGCCGGCGATGTTCTCCGGATTGCCGGCGTACGTCAGCTTGTCGAGCACGGTGATGTGCACGTGCGGATGGTTCCGCGCCACGTATCGCACGAAGTTCGCGCCAATGAAGCCGCATCCGCCGGTCACCAGAATATTACGCGGCCCGAATACGCCGCCGCACGCCATGCTGTTCACCATTCCAGCATACCGTCGCATGCCAACGGCTGGGGGTTCGGGTCCGGGTGCGGACGCCATCTTGCGTCCGTGCGAGCTTTTCGTGCCTCTTCTGTCCTTGGAAGCTGACGTGTTTTGATTTTCACGAATGACGCGATAATTACGTTTTCGGGATGCTCCTTAGCCGTATTCGCTCGTCGTTCTGCAAGACCCATCAAGAAATGTGCATTGGTTACCGGTTCGCCCGTACAGGATGAACGTCGGCATGTGCGATTTGGAAGATGCTGGCTACGTTGATTCGTTGCAGTGACCTGCGTCTACAATATCTTAGGGTTGCGTAAGGAAAGGCTGACACTATGAAGATTGCGGTTGCAGGGACTGGCTACGTTGGATTGTCTGTCGCTTTGCTGCTCGCTCAGCACAATGAAGTTCATGCACTCGACATCATTCCCGAGAAAGTCGAGCAGTTAAACAATGGGAAAAGTCCTATTGTCGATTCTGTAATTACTGATTTCTTGGAAAAAAGCACTCTTGGCGAAAGAATACTTGACTTTCATGCCACGCTAGATCCGCAGGAGGCATATAGAGATGCTGATTTCGCGGTGATCGCCACGCCGACAAACTATGACGAAAAGAAAAATTACTTCGATACGTCCAGTGTCGAAGCGGCGATTACATCGGTCAGACGATATGCGCCGAATGCTTGGATTGTCATCAAATCCACCATACCGGTTGGATATACGCAACAGTTACGTAAGAACCTTCAGGATGATCGTATTCTCTTTTCCCCCGAATTTTTACGTGAAGGACACGCGTTGTACGACAATCTGCATCCAAGCCGCATCGTCGTCGGCGCCCCGCAGAATGATACTGAGTCTGTCGAAGCGGCACGTCGATTCGCGTCCCTGCTCGTTGAAGGTGCTGATCCCGCTGAGATGTCTCGCGTTAATCATGATGGCAGCACCGGAATTCCCACATTGGTGGTGGGCGTCACCGAGGCTGAGGCCATCAAACTATTTGCCAACACATATCTAGCGTTACGTGTGGCGTATTTCAATGAACTGGATACTTATGCGGAAAGCCGTGGACTCAACACGCGTGCAATCATCGAGGGTGTTTGCCTCGATCCCCGCATCGGTGACGGCTATAATAACCCCAGCTTCGGCTATGGCGGATATTGCCTACCGAAGGATACCAAACAGCTGTTAGCCAATTACAGTCAGGTTCCGCAGAACCTCATTGAGGCCATTGTAGACGCAAATCGTACCCGCAAGGAATTCGTAGCCTCTGAGGTGATGGAACTTGTCAGGAATGTTCAGAACCCTATCATCGGTATCTACCGATTGACCATGAAGTCCGGTTCCGATAATTTCCGTCAGTCCGCCATCCAAGACGTTATGAAGCAGTTCAAAGCGAACGGCATCCCTGTACTCATCTATGAGCCCACATTGCGCGAATCCAATTTCCATGGCAGTGAGGTTACCCATGATCTCGCTGATTTCAAGACCCGCTCGTCTGCCATCGTAGCCAACCGTTGGAATGACGATTTGCTGGGCGTGAGCGACAAGGTCTACACCCGCGATCTGTTTCGCAGGGACTAATTCTTCCCTGTGAAACCATGGTCGGTTGTTGACGAGGACACGAAGCCCCCGTCAACAACCGGTGACTTGTCTGCCTGTCTCACCGTTTGCCCTGCGCCTTGCGCGCTATCACTTTCAGCAGTTCTCGTTGTTTGGAGCCGACCGGAGCCAGCACATCCACATACTTGCGCATAGGGCTGTCTTCGGCAATTGCGCGTTCGTGGTGTTCTGGTGGGGCGGGGCGTTCCACGCCGCTCATTGCGGCAACCATTTGTGCCGCGAATGGCGTTTCACACGCATAGCTCCAGTACAGCGGTGCGAAATCGCACCATGGATTTTCCCATGGTTTATCAAAGCCCGCGTAGTGCACAATTTTTGGCGTATTACGTGATTGCATATACGCCTTGTACATGGAGGCAGGTGCGAAATCGAACACTCCAGCAATGCGGCCTGCACAATTGTGCATCACATTCCACGAATAATCCAAATATGTGACAAGACCTTCACACTCTACGTTAAGAATGTCTTGATCATTGTATATGTATCCCGGTCTGGAAGCGATTTCTAGCCATTCGTGCACTGTGTGAATCTTGCGCATGCGGTCGAGATTCATTACCAATACACCGGCTTGGAAGTAGCCATATGCGTCACGCATGTGCAACTGCTTATGAACGTATTCAGCACGCTTACCGTTCTTCATGTTGAGATTTCCAATGAAATCAATATCTGGTACTGCAGCGATAGCGTTGCTTCCGAGTTTGGTATCGAATAGTTCGGTGATATCGCCATTGACCACCAGGTCACAGTCCAGATACAGCAGCTTCGAGTAGAATGGCAACGCTTCTTGAATGATGAAACGATAATATGTTTCAATACTGATGTGCGCATTGCTGGTAGTGAGATTGAATCCGGCGAGATAGCGGTTCACGTCGAAGAAACGAATCAGGGCATTCGAGAACCTTGCAAAGAACTGCCGCATGTAGCGCTTGTTCTCGTCGCTTATGTTTCGTTCTAGTACGATCACGTCATACATACGATTCGTGGAAGCGTTCTTCAGCATTGAATAGATGGTGGTGGTGAGCATCGGGACGTAATTGTTGTCCGCGGCGAACACCACCGGCACCACACGTCCACGCTCCTGCCCTACCGGTTCCAGTATCGCGGTCGGCTCTGGATGCAGAAAATGCACGCATTGCAGTCGTTTGATTTTCCAGTCTGCGCCGGTGCGCTGCTTGTGTGCGATAAAGATGTTCAAAAGCCGTTCGGAGAGATGGCCGACGGTGCGTGTGGTCTGCATGTCCATCTTGCTGAAGTCGGTGGTCATTGCGAATTCGTCAAGCAATGGGAATAGCCACTCGTTGTATTCGAAGAAGATTTCTTTCCTCATGATGAACATATTGCAGAATGCTGCGGTGCGGCCGTTGAGTACGGCATCGGCATCCATCTTGTAATCGGGATGCCGCTCGCACAGAATGTCGTACATATGGCGTAAGTCATTCAGCCGCAGATGCTCGTCGGCGTCCCAATGCTGTTTAAGGTTTGAAAATCCGCCGATACGACGAACATCGTTCAATGGTGTGGTGATGATGTCCCATCCGTCCACTGCATGTGCGATCGCCTTGTCGTTGATGCCATATTCGGCAATCGTGCGACTGTCAATATATGAGTCAATGATTTCGCCGTAATCGTTTTCCTTATGTGGGGTATCCGTGAAATCGAAATATCTACGATAGTGGCAGAAACCGTAATAATCGGCATCTTCGTTCTTCCAAGCCCAGTATTGCGCGGTCAGCTCGCAATACCGCGGATTTTCGGCAGAGATGTTCTCGCCTTCATCGTCATGCAAGGTGTTCGGGAAACGGGTCGTGGCGTGAGCGGCGCCTACCTGCATCGGAAGAATGCTCTCCCCCTTGGGAAACGTGGCCTGCTTATGTGCCGACACGAAGATTCGGATGTTCGAATGGTGCTGTTCCGCTGTGAGAACCATGTGAGATATTCCGCCTTACTAAGACAAACGTCCTTTCCTCACTAGAATATATGAGAGTACTGTCGAAGGAGAGCGCATCAACCGCACTGCCACATGATTTTGCGTCCAAACGCTTCGCACTAGTAGGATGGAATGTTCGTGAAAGATTTTTTTGAGAGCCTCAAGAAGAGGTACCACTACGCGATGGTGGTTTTCAAGGAACTGGTGAAGACCGACTTCCAGCTGCGCTATCAGGGATCATTCCTGGGCATGGTATGGTCCGTGCTGAAGCCGTTGATGTTGTTCGCCGTGATGTATGTGGTGTTCGTGAAGTTCCTGAAGTTCTCGGATGGCACCCCAACCTTCCCGATTTCGTTGCTATGCGGTACCTGTTTGTGGAGCTTCTTCTCCGAATCAACCAGCATGGGCATGCAATCCATCGTTGGACGTGGTGATCTGCTACGCAAAGTACACTTCCCGAATTACATCATCGTGGCGTCCACCACGATGGGTTCTATGATTTCGTTGGGCATCAACCTATGCGTGGTGCTCCTGTTCGGCTTCTTCGCCCATGCGCACTACACTTGGCGCGTGTTGCTCGTGCCGTTCAACATCATTCAGCTGTATTGCTTAGGATTGGGCGTGGCATTGCTGCTCGCCTCGCTGTTCGTGTACTTCCGTGATGTGGCGCATATATGGGAGGTCGTGCTGCAAGCCATGTTCTACGCCACGCCTATAATTTACCCGATTTCGATGGTGGTCAATAATCCGGAGTTCTCTTGGGCTGGTAAATTGCTCATGCTGAATCCTTCCACACAGATAATCATGGATATTCGTCACAATCTGCTTTCCCCGGAATACGTGCCAACAGTGTGGACCATGGTTGATAACAGGCTGCTGTGTCTGCTGCCATATGTGTTGTCTGTTTTTATTTTGTGCCTAGGTATTCATGTGTTCCGCAAGTACAGCTCCAAGTTCGCGGAGGTGCTCTGATTATGGCTGAAGTTGCAATGACTGAGAAGACGCAGGAGAAAACCGTGGACGAACGTCCGGTGGTGCTCAAAGTCGACCATGTGGCCAAGATGTTCCGTTTACCCACCGAGCAGGCGACCGGCCTGAAGATGGCGTTTCTGAATTGGACGAAAGGCATCAAAGGCTATACCGAGCAACATGTGCTGCGCGATATCAATTTCGAGGTGCAGCAGGGCGACTTTTTCGGCATTGTTGGGCGTAACGGATCAGGAAAGTCCACACTGTTGAAGATTATTTCTCAGATTTACACTCCGGAGCAGGGGTCCGTCACCGTCAAGGGCAAGCTGGTCCCGTTCATTGAACTTGGCGTGGGATTCCACCCTGAGCTGACCGGCCGTGAAAATGTGTATCTGAATGGCGCGTTGCTCGGCTTCACCCGCACGGAAATCGATGCCATGTACGATGACATCGTGGAATTCGCCGAGCTCGAAGATTTCATGGATCAGAAGCTCAAGAACTATTCTTCCGGCATGCAGGTCCGTCTCGCTTTCTCCGTAGCCATCAAGGCACAGGGCGATATTCTGGTACTCGACGAAGTGCTCGCCGTCGGCGATGAGGCGTTCCAACGCAAATGCGATGATTTCTTCACTAAAATCAAGAGGGATCCGACAAAAACTGTTATCTTGGTTACGCATTCCATGGACGCAGTGAAACGTTATTGCAATAAAGCTATCTTAATCAAAGATGGCAATATCATTGCTTCGGGAGATAAAGACTCAGTTGCTGATCAATACACTCTCGAAAACATCAGAAGTGACCAAAAGCACAGTCGTCCGAAAAAGAATGAACATCCAGAAGGACTCAACGACCGTGTCCCCACATTCCGATTCATTCCGGTTTCACCAACTGTTGCTAATTGTTCTGATACTTTCAAATTCGACATTGAATACGAATACAATGACGATGACGGCTACATCGCAATTGCAATGAACGATATTAAACGTGGCGGAATCCCCTATGATTCAGGTCAGAAGAACCTCAAAGTTCAGAAGGGTCATCATATTTTACACATGGATATGCCCCTCGCTTTGTTTAATAACGGCGAATTTCGTCTTGTAGGTTCTTTCCGTACTGAGAACTTAGAAGATGATAAGCGAACGGATATGATTGCTTATACTAATGACGATAATTCTTTGCTTTTCGCTGTCAGAGATAAAGCTAATACGAGAGATTATGCCTTGTTGAATGACCGTGCCATGCGAATGCATCTCATTTCTTATGACGATTAAATATGTAAAGGTCATCTAGCATCAATATTGCAAATCAATGCTCCCTGAAGGAAGAATCAATGCCTAAGATTTCAATTGTCATTCCTGCCTACAACGTTGGTTCGTACTTGCAGGAATGCCTTGATTCCGTACGGAATCAGACGTTCTCCGACATCGAGGCAATTGTAGTCAATGACGCGAGTACCGACGACGTGGCCCAGATCGCAGAGGCTGCCGCCACGCAGGATCCCCGCATTCGCGTGATTGCCAACAATCCTAACATGGGCACTCATCGCACTCGCATGGCCGGAGCAGAGGCCGCTACCGGAGAATACACGTTCTTCCTTGACGGTGATGATGCACTGAAACCTGACATGTGCGAACAGCTCGTGCAGGAATTGTCTCAGCACCCCGTAGATATTCTTCATTATGGTCTGACGGTAATCGGTGCCAATGACCTTCTGCAATCCGAACAGGAAGCATTTGAAGCATTCAACAATACCGAGATACCAGATTCATCGGGAGAGGATATCGTTCGCGATATCTTCGATGAGTCCCGAGGTTACAAAGTGGATTGGCGCGTAACCCAGCGCCTCTACAAGACTTCCATCCTCAAGCAAGCATTTGCCGCGATGACCAAGGACAGGCTCGGACGTTCCCAGGACGGCTATGAATGTTTTGTCGTTTCCGCCTTCGCGAAGACCTACCATTCCTGCAAACACTGCCGCGGATACGTGTATTACTACGGACGAGGCATCAGCGGAACCAACACCATCAGCGCAAAGAAATACGCAAAGTACTGTGAACATTTCAAGGCGGATTTCGATGCGTCATACGAGTTCGCCGACGCACAGCATTCCGACATGTTGCGTTCATGTGCACAGGGATTCCAGCGTAAAGCCACCGAAATTCTCGCGAACGACTGGGCTGTTCGTATCCCCGAAGATGAGAAAGCCGAAGCGTTGGAATCCATGCAGGAGGTCTTCGGCCCGGCAATCACCGGTCGAGAGATTTACCGCTTCGTACGTGATAAAGCCTACGCTCTGCTTTCCGCAGATCAATTGATTGCCCCGGACGATACTTTACCGAACTGGCTCGCAATGGCCAATGCCATCACCGTTCCCGCCGATCAGATATCCGAAGATTCTATCCGATTCCATGAAATGAAACAGGTCGCCACCCATCATATGTCTGAGCTCACTGAAAAGACCTGCAATACGGAAACGTTCCAGAAGTACAACGAGCAACGCATTCGTCTCTTCGTCACCACGCATAAGAACGTCGACACCTTCGATAGCGTCATCATGCAGCCTGTACAGGTAGGCCTGCGCGAGGGCAGCTACCGTTTCCCTTGGGCGTTCCATGATGATGACGGAGAAAACATTTCCGAACGCAATCCACGCTATTGCGAACTCACTACGCAATACTGGGCATGGAAGAACATCAACGCCGATTACTACGGTTTCTGCCATTACCGCAGGTACTTCGATTTCTCCGAAACCCCGCATGAGGAGAATCCGTATGGCGAAATCATGGATGACTATATCGATGCGAAAGCCGCACGAAAATATGGTCTCAACGATGCCAACATCGCCAAAGTGGTCAAGCAGTACGATGTTATCACCACACCCTTCGGCAATCTTGAGGAAATCATTGACAAGCATGGGACTCCGCGTGCATTGTGGGAGGCTGCTCCCTTGCTTTACGATGATGATCTGAAGCGTTGCTATCAGATCCTGTGCAGCATGTACCCCGATTACAAGGAGGATGCGAAGGCCTTCTTCGAGGGCAACAAAGCCTGCTTCTGCAACATGTTCATCATGAAGAGGGAAATCTTCTTCGACTATTGCTCCTGGATGTTCCCAATCCTTGAGGAATTCGACAGGAACACCGACTACAGCCACTACAGCAGGGAAGCCCTGCGCACGCCCGGGCATCTTTCCGAGCGTCTGCTGAACATCTACCTGCTACACCACAAGCGCGTCGATTCCAACTGGCGGTTCAAAGAACTGCAGTGCGTACACTTCACCAATCCAGAACCCGCTGAAGAGCTGAAGCCGCTTGATGTGTTCGACAAGCCGATCGTTCCAGTCGTGTTCGCCGCGGATGATAATTATGTTCCACAGCTCACCACTACGGTTTATTCGGCTATGAAGAATGCTGATCCGTCATATTTCTATGATGTTGTAGTGTTGCAGCGGGATATCGCAGGGGACAAGCAAGAGCGTATGTGGCGCTTCTTCGAGCAGTTTCCGAACATGAGTCTGCGGTTCCTGAATGTGAAACGTGAGCTGTCTGGCTACGATTTGTCCACAAACAATGCACATATCAGTATCGAAACGTACTACCGTTTCCTCATTCAGCAACTCCTGCCGAATTACGACAAGGTGCTCTATCTCGATTCCGACATCATTATCGTTGGTGATATTGCGAAGCTGTATGACATCGATCTTCAGGACAACCTGTTAGGGGCTGTCCGCGACATCGACTTCCTTGGCAACCTAAACGTGAAGCACGGCAAGCGTATGTCATATGCGAAGGATGTGCTGAAGATGAAGAATCCATACGATTACTTCCAAGCTGGAGTGCTGGTCCTCAACACGAAGGGGATGCGCAATCGCTACTCTATCGGGCAATGGCTCACTTACGCATCGAACCCAAATTACATCTACAATGATCAGGATGTGTTGAACGCATATTGCGAGGGCAAAGTGCTATACCTTCCGTGGGAGTGGAATGTGGTGCACGATTGTGGTGGGCGCGTTGGCAGCCTGTTTACGCAGGCACCCAATGATGTTTATGACGCCTACGTAAAATCGCGCAGCAATCCGCAGATTATCCATTACGCCGGTTATCAGAAACCTTGGGTGGACCCGGATTGTGATTACGCTTCGATGTATTGGGACTATGCCCGTGAGACACCATTCTACGAACGTTTAATTAAGCGTGTGATACTGGCAAACGAGCCACAGATTCCAGAAGAAGTTTTCTTGCCGAATCATGAGCGTGCAGTTGGTGAAGATAATCCGATTCGTAAGTTTGTTGATCCATTGATGCCTATTGGTTCCAGACGTCGCGACGTATTGAAAGCCGTTGCGCGTGTAATCCGCGGTAGGCGTTGACGCTGGTGGGAAGGTTATCACTGTGAACAAAGGCTTAAAAGGTCGAGTAGTAAGAACGTCGAAACGAGTCGCCTACCTTGTGCCGATTCTTCTAGGCGTATTGTTCGGAGTGTGTTCCTTTGTTGGAGTCCATGGAGGAACGCTGGAGATAAGGAACATCATCCTTTATGCGGATGTCATCTTCTTTGCGGCACTATTCGTCATCATATTTCACGGTGCCATAAAACTGGCAAAGAAAATAAAGAGACATCCCTGTAACCTCGATACGCCATTTGACTTTTGCAAGCATCTTAAACTCGACTGGTCGCTAAAGTCTGTCATAGTCTCATGGGGAATAATCAGTATATGTTGGATTCCTTATGCTGTCATATTTTTCCCTGGAACCTATTGGTTTGATACTTCATGGCAGCTTGTCCAGTTTTTTGATCCGAACACACCAATTACTGATCACCATCCATTCGCGCTTACTTACCTCTTGGGGTTCTTTGCCGTCCTGGGTAAATCCCTATTGGATAATGCTGTATATGGATTATATATATTAGTGATTTTGCAAGCAGCAGTTTCTGCGCTTTCTCTTGCTTCAATGACATGCTATCTTACACGATTCAAGGTTCCTTGGAAGATACGATTTATCGTAATCGCTTTTTTTGCGTTATTCCCATTTCTTCCTTGTCTTGCAATGAGTTTAGCGAAAGATACTATTGCAACACCTCTTTTCGTCTTCTTCTCAATCATGTTCTGCGAGATATGGATGACAAGAGGTAATGTCCTCGCATCACCCTTATTTGACGTATTGTTGATTGTTGATACAGTGTTTGCTTCTGCCGTCAAAAAAACTGGCATGTACGTTATCATGCTCAGTCTTCTGCTGCTGGCATTCATCGTGAAGACATGGCTTCTGAAAGCGGGAGTGGTGGCCATCGCGCTTATTCCATATCTTACTGTAGGTTTAATCGCTCCAACATTCATTTTCCCCGTTCTTCATATTGAACCTGGGGAAAATAGTGAAATGCTTGCTGTTCCCATGCAGCAAGTAGCGAATGTCGTGCGCAATCATCCGAGTTCCCTTAGTAATAAAGAGCTTGATGAAATTCAGGAAATATATCAACAAGATACTGAACGTTTGCGCGGGGCATATTGCTGGTATGTATCTGACCCCATCAAAGGACAACGTATTCCTCCGGAAGACGTCCACAAACTCGGGAAACTCTGGTTGCGCCAGTTATTGACGCATCCTACGGATATGGCCGCTGGCTGGGCTGGCCTTTCTGCATCTTGGTTTTCGTTTGCCGTTGCCTCAAAAGACGGAGCGAAGCAGAATAGCATGGTGGTATTATCGGGCTCTTCTCATCATCATCCGGGAGTGAACCAGTTCATGTCATGGCCGGACTCCACTAAAGGCGGACAGGCTTTTGGAAGATTCTACGAACAGACGCTGCTAACGTTGCCAATAGCAGGTGTTCTGTTCCAGAAATCGTTATGGGCGTCCATTCTGCCATTCTTCCTTATATTTGTCTCAGTGAGAAGTAGAAGCTGGTGGCGTATGCTCATTCTCAACATGCCGATCATGGTTACCCTGCTCACACTGGTTGCGGGACCTACATCTGCCTATGGAGAGGCTGTCCGTTACGTGCTTCCGCTTGTATACACGCTCCCATTGTTCCTCTGTATTTCATTGTCCCTGCTGGAACAAGGCGAGCCTGAACAATGACAATAAGAGGTGGGATTGCAGTCCCACCTCTTATTGTTGATTACCTGATTGTGTCAGACCTAGTCGTCGTGCTCATAAATGCAAGGAATAATGGCGCGATACAGATTAGCTGTAGCACATATCGTGTTGGCTCCCCGCCCATGCCAGACACGGGCACCAACAGTGAGTAGGCGAATGACATATCTACTGGAAGCATTGAAGCCACACGGCTCCATTTGCCTTTACCGCGCCGTAAGGCTAGGTACAGCATGAAGCATGGCAGAATAGATGCCCATAACGCACGGGAGAACAGGGCATTTAATATAGGCAGACTCTGTTCCATGTTGTACACGGAACGTGCGGTATCGCTTCTGTTCGCCTTCAGTGGCCATTGCGGAACGTATTTCAGAATAGGTTCGTAATACCATGCGGATTCAGTGCAAACCACCATATCGTTTGGCGAACCATCATTGTTGGAGAAGCTGAACCAACCATGTACCAGCCCCATCCATGCTTCAAGATGACCAATTGGATGTTCCGCAGTCTTCTTAAGCCACAACTTAATGAAATCATTGAAGAGTTCGGGATTCCTTAGACTGGTTCCCTTTATTGGATCAGCAATCTGCGGATCGTATGCAGTGGGAATATTCTTGTAATCGATGGTTAAAAAATCAGAAATTAGTTTTCTTTCTTGGGGTGTGATGTCCTTATTATTGTACTTAACATCATGTGCAACCTGCTGAATAGCAAACGGTATGGTTTCCTGCTTACCTCCCGGGGTGATGCCGAGTGTCGGCATGACGGTTTTAGGAATGATGATTATCATGACAACAGCAATCGCGGTTCCAATGGCGAATGCAATGGTCTTTGCTTTCTTTGATACTCCTGCAATCAGAAACATCAGCAGCATTGATGGGATTATCACATACATGCCTGCCTTCTTTGTCAGACAAGTCAACAAACCGCATAACGTCAGTGCGATGATAGTTCCCGGCCTCACCAGAGACGTGCCCTTGGTGCGAATACCATCAATGAACAGTATGCAGAAGGGGATGAAAAACAGTACGGAAATAGTGTCTTTTGCTAGTGAAGAGAACATCACCGGGAAGAATGGGAACAATGCGAAGAATGCCAATTCCACGTGGCATAACCATTGCGGAATGCCCATCTTCCTTGTATACAAAAGCATCCAAGAGAAAACTAATGGTGCGGCAATAAGCTGTATGGCAATCAATAAATATAATCCATAAATTGGATTGTGAAAAACTTGTTGGCCGAAATCAGCGAACCAGCCAAAGATGTATGTTAAGGTGAAGGGGTGGTGGTCAGTGAATCGTTCTGCCCCGTAATGAATAAGAAGTTGTTTCGAAGTGTCCGACCAATATACACCAGGAAACAGCCAAAATTCATATGGCAGCCAACATGTAGCGATTATTGCCGCATTTTTCAGCCATGGTTTTATGGCGTAGCCATACTCGAAGAACCCTGAACAATGTCTCTCGCACGACCTATCTTTTGCGGCGTATATTCTGTGAATAAGAATGTCCATGGTTCGGAACAATGCACAGAACAAGACGCAGAAGACCACTATTTTTACAATCAATGATTCTCTGCCCTGCATGATGTAGCCTTTGGGGTTGGAAGATTCATCCCCTAGGGCGAACATTATGCCAAGAGTCAGTGGAACTAAGATCCGTGGCTCGATTCTCTTTAATGCTTTCAGCTGATTCATTGTCGCTTTCTTTTCTCCATAGGGGCTATACATGCTTGTTCACAAAGTAAACAACCGTCCGATATATGGAATATTCCGGAGTAGTGCGGACGTTGCAAGGCATGCAGCAAATACGCATACGCACAATAATGTATTTAGCATAGTCACTGCAATTGAGTTCATGGTTCCCATGAATTCGAACCACGATAACGACTGCAAACGGCTCAATAATACGAGTCCCGCTAGATGAAGCATGTATACGCCGAATGTGTTCATGCCGACAATTTGGAAGAACTTGGCCCCAGTGCCTTGAATGTCCGCTTGGCCTAACGTCAGTAAGATCAGTACCGTTGCAATGAATGTTGGTAACAACCAGTACCCATTGTCCACGGTTAAATTAGTGCCATGTGTGGCATGTTGATATCGTTGGATTAACAGTGTTAGCGTGTAACAGATTGCAATACCGACGCATGCTTTTCCTGGGGAGATTCTGGATAAAAAATGCAGAGCATTGCCATCGGTACTCTCTTCCCGTGTTTGCTTCAGATATCTTCCAATCACACCTCCGACTAAGACATACAGTAAAACGTATCCATACGAGCCGAAGATGTAGAATTCTCCAAGGGGATTTATAATCGAAGCAAAATCATGATTTGTTGTGGTTCCTGCCATCTGTAGGACTAGCTTCAGGGAATCTTTACCCACTGTGAAAGCAGCCAAAACCGTTAATAGTGCATGGAATGCGATCTTCTGTTCTGCATCAAAGGCCATCTTCATTACGGGTAAGACCAAATAAACTGCAATCAGAGCGTTCATAAACCAGAAATATCCAGTCGGATAATCTCCAAATCCTCCGCCAAGTAAGAAGATGGCGAGATTCTTTAATGTCACCGGGTGTGATCCGTCAACAAGGGTGAAGAATGTTGCGGCAAGCAATCTCCATATCGTAACCACAATGATGATGTTCAATGTTTTCCGATAATGCTTCACCGTATTCATATCTCGGGGAAGAAGCAGTGCGCCGTTCACGGCAAAGAACAGTGGCACACACACTACGCATAATACGGTGATTGCCGTTCCGGCGAGTCCGTCTGAATAGAATTTCGTGTAAAACGAGTAGTGAAGCATTACCACAAAAAACATTGCAATACACTTAATGATGTCATAACCGACTACACGTTTTTTCATTCGCTTGTATCACATCCCTCTAATGATTGTATTCGCACGTGTCCGCACAACTCTTCATCTTCCACGTTTCATTCTGCACAGGGGGCAGGAATGTGACAGACTCATGCAAAATCCAAAATCGGCAGCACAGAAGCTATAGTAAGACGTATGCTTGAGAATTCGAACGTTTCCGTTGCGGTGCTTCTTCCTTGCTATAACGAGGAAGTCACCATCGGCAAGGTGGTGCGCGACTTCAAAGCGGCGCTGCCCGATGCCGACGTGTACGTATACGACAACAACTCCACCGACCGCACCGCCGAGATAGCGGCGGGCGAAGGCGCGATCGTCCGCAAGGAGCCGCGCCAGGGCAAGGGCAACGTGATTCGCGCCATGTTCGAAGACATCGATGCTGACGTGTATGTCATGGCCGACGGTGATGATACGTATCCCGCCGACGCCGCGCCGGCCATGGTGGACAAAGTCCTCGAAGGCTACGACATGGTGATCGGCGACCGACTGAGCTCCACGTACTTCCAGGAGAACAAGAGGCCCTTCCACAACTTCGGCAACCGTCTGGTTCGCGGTTCCATCAACGGCTTGTTCCACGCCAATGTCACCGACATTATGACCGGTTACCGGGCTTTCTCGTTCACCTTCGTCAAGACCTATCCTGTGTTGTCGCGCGGCTTCGAGGTCGAAACCGAGATGACCATCCACTCGTTGAACAACAACCTCCGCCTTTATGAGATGCCGATTCAGTATCGGGATCGCCCCGAGGGGTCGGTCAGCAAGCTCGATACTGTGGGCGACGGTATCAAGGTGATGGGCACCATTTTCCGCATGATCCGCGAATACAAGCCGCTCCCATTCTTCGGCGGCATCGGCTGCGTCCTCGGCATCATTGGCGTCGTGCTGTGCGGCACGGTGACGGTGGACTTCTGGAACACCGGCATGGTGGCCCGATTCCCCACGCTGATCGGAGCGGTCATGCTTGTCATCGCCGGGCTGCTGCTGTTCGTGACGGGTGTCGTCCTTGATGTCATGGCCAAGAACGATCGCAAGGCGTTCATCGTCGAGTCCAACAGTTTCGCCATGTTGAGACGCAGATAGCCGTTTCCCCATTGGCTCCTTCCTTGTGCAAGGAAGGAGTTTTTTGTTGTCCCGGCACCGATGCCGCGCCGATGAGGGATGCTTCTTGGGTGGGGGAGGGCGACACGCCGAAGAGGGGTGGCGTGTCCGGGATTTTCCGCTGTTTCCGCAGGATGTTTCGATGCTTGGGCGGTGTGGTGTAAGATGATACTAAAGCGGTTTAGTTACCCACCGGTTCAACGACGAACAACAGCTGGTGGGTGCCAAGCCGTGGGGCACCGGCCAAACGCCCCGATCAATGAAGCTCGGCGCATCGGACGAGTCTCATCAAGGAAAGGAAGAACCCATGCACGTCACTAAGAAAATTCTCGGCATCACCTGCGCCGTAGCAGCGCTGGTAAGCGTCTCCGCCTGCGGCTCGTCGGGCGGAGGGACAACGGCGGACGGTAAGAAAGAAGTCTCCTTCCAGACCTGGAATCTGAAGAACGATACCTACACGCCGTATTTCAACGACCTTATCGCCGCGTTCGAGAAGGAGAACCCGGACGTCAAGATCAAGTGGATCGATCAGCCTGCCGACGGATACACCGACAAGATCAACGCCGACGCCGCAGCCGGCACCCTGCCCGACATCGTGGACATGAGCCCCAATGGCGCCTACAGCCTCGCCAAGGCGGGGGTGCTGATGAACCTGAGCACCGAGGCGCCCGACGCCGCCAAGCAGTTCACCAAGTCGTCATGGGATGCCGTGACCTTCAAAGGCGAGAACATCGAGAAAGGCGCCTACGCCTTCCCGTGGTACCTCAACTCCGGTGTGCAGTACTACAACAAGAAGGTCCTGACCCAGTGCGGCATCGACGCCTTGCCGCAGAACATGGACGAGTTCTTCGCCGCAGCCTCCACGCTCGGCAAGAACTGCGCCGGCACCACGATGGTGGCTTCCACCCCGACGATCGAATCACTCGGCCAGTACGGCGCCAAACTCATGAACGGCGACCAGACCGCATTCACCTTCAACGACGCCAAGGGCGTTGAGCTGGTCCAGCATTACATCGACATGTACAACGAGAAGTCCCTGTCCGCAGATGCGCTCAACAACCTGTGGACCGGCGAAGGCGACGCCTTCAAGCAGGGGTCGGTCGCCTCGCTGGCGGGTTCGGCCTACTCGGTCTCCGACTTCGAGGAGAACGCCAAGGAACTCTACAAGAACCTCGGCATCACCGAGCGTCTGCTCGGCGAAGGCGGCAAGATGAACGTCGCCATGGAGACCCTCGTCGTCTCCAAGAACGCCAAGAACAAGGAAGAGGCCTTGAAGTTCGCCGAGTTCGTGACGAACAAGGAGAACCAGACCAAGTTCTGCAAGTCCTCGCACACCTTCCCGTCCGCCAAGGGGGCCGTCGAAGACCCGGCGTTCTCCCCGACCGGCGACTCCATGCAGGATCAGGCCGTCAAACTCGCCTCCAAGGCCGTGCTCGACGACGATTGGTTCGCCTCCCCGGCCCCGTTCTCCGAGAACGCGAAGAACAGCCTGCGCGAACAGATCGCCCTTGCCATCCAGGGCAAGCAGTCCGCCCAGGAAGCCCTCGACAAGGTCGTCAAGATCGCCAATGAGGACTTGAACTCATGAGTGAATCCACTCCAACCGGATCCACGACCTCCGCGCGCGGCAGCTCCTCCAAAGCCGCCGCGCGTGGCGGTTCTCGCCGCCATGCCGGCGTGGACGTCGTGGATGAGGGCCACCGCATCCACGAAGGCACGGGCTTCGCCGCATGGCTGTTCGTGCTGCCCGCGCTCGCCGTGGCCCTGGTGTTCGTCATCGCGCCGTTCATCAACACGGTACGCCTGTCGTTCACCGACGCCACCTTCGCCCGCCCCGGCACGTTCGTCGGACTGGAGCAATACCGCAAGATGCTGGCCGATCCGGCCGTGCACACCGGCCTGCTCAACTCGTCGCTCTACGTGGTCTGCGTGGTGCCCTTCATGGTCATCCTGCCGCTGATTCTGGCCTCCCTGGTCTCGGGCAATTCCAAGATCCTCTCGTTCTTCCGGGCCTCCTTCTACCTGCCCGTGGTCGTTTCCACGGTCATCGTCGGGTTGGTGTGGACCAATATCCTGGCCCCGAAGGGAGTGGTCAATGCCGCGCTGAAGTCCGTCAACGCAATCAAGGAATATATCCCGTTCCTCACCGATCGCTGGCTATTGCTGTTCAGCGCGATGATGATCACCATCTGGACCGGCTTGGGCTACTACATGATCATCTACCTGGCGGCGCTGGCCAACATCGACCCCGGTCTCTATGAAGCCGCCGAGATCGACGGCGCCGGCGTGGTCCGCCGCTTCCTGCACGTCACCGTGCCGGGAGTGCGCTCCACCATGGTGCTCATCATGCTGCTGTCCAGCGCCGCGGCCTTCCGCGTGTTCAACGAAATATACGTGCTTACCGGCGGAACCGGCGGCGTGGGCGGCCAAGACGTCACGATGACCATGCTGGTCAAGAACTACGGCACCGGACTCAATGCCAAATACGGCTATGCCGGAGCGGTCAGCATGCTGATCTTCCTGATCGTCGGCAGCCTGATCGCCATCGAGTTTCTCATCGAAAGGAAGATGAGCAAGGATGCGTAAGACATCGAACAAAGTCGCGCAGTATGCGTTGCTGACCCTGTTCTTCCTCGTGTTGATCGGCCCGTTGTTCTGGCAGCTGACCCTGGCCTTCAAAGGCAAGGGAGACGACATCTACGCCGTCCCGCCCTACGTGTTTCCCCGGGATCCGACGTGGAGCAACTTCGTCGAGGCGTTCAACCGCATTCCCGTCCTGAGCTATTTCAAGAACTCGCTGATCGTGGCCGCCATCGCCGTATGCGGCAACGTCGTGGGATCCACCTGCGCCGGTTACGCGCTCTCGCGCCTGGCCTTCAAAGGCAAACGTCTGGTCGTGCTGCTGATCTTCAGCGCCATGTTGATCCCCGGCGAAACCCTGCTGATCTCCCAGTTCATCATCGTCAAGAACATGGGTCTGCAGAACACGCTGATCGGCGCGGCGCTGCCCGGCCTGTGCGGCGCGATGAACGTGCTGCTCATGATGAACGCCTTCGCCGGCATCCCCAACGAGCTCGAGGAATCCGCCAAGGTGGATGGCGCCAACGTGTGGCAACGATTCTGGAACATCTGCGTTCCCCAAGTCAAGGGAACGATGACCGTCGTGACGATCTTCGCCTTCGTCGGCGCATGGAACGACTTCCTGTGGCCGTTGATCATCCTGTCCGATGACAAGGTGTACACGCTGACCGTGGGGCTGAACCGGCTCAAGAACCAGTTCGTCTCCGATCCGCGCCTGATCGCCGCGGGCACGGTCATCGCGCTCGTGCCGATCGTGATCTTCTTCCTGGTCTTCCAGCGCTACTTCTTCAAGGGCGTGGAGTCCGGTGGCATCAAAGGATGAAAGGATGATGCGCATGAGATTCGGCGTCAACTACACCCCATCCCACGGCTGGTTCCACTTCTGGCTCGACCCCGACTGGCCGAGCGTCGAGGAAGACATGCGCCGCATCAGGAACCTGGGCATGGACCATGTGCGCGTCTTCCCGGTGTGGCCCTACCTGCAACCCAACCGCACATGGATCAACCGCAAGGCCATCGCCGATGTACGCCGCATGGTGCACATCGCCGGCGAGCAGGGGATGGACGCCTATGTGGACGTGTTCCAAGGGCATCTGTCCAGCTTCGACTTCCTGCCGTCATGGCTGGTCACCTGGCATCGCGGCAATATGTTCGAGGACGCCGATGCCGTCAAGGCGGAGAAAACGCTCGTCGCCGAACTGTACGGGGAGCTGGCCCAGGAGCCGGCGTTCCGGGGGCTCACCCTGGGCAACGAACTCAATCAGTTCTCCGACCGTCCGCATCCCGCCAAAATGGCGACCTCGTCCCGGCGCATCGACGCCTGGCTGGCCGATCTGCTGGCCGTCGTCGACCGCAGGAAGCACGTGGCGTTGCACAGCGAAAACGACGGCGTATGGTATCTCGACCATCATCCGTTCACGCCGGTGCAGGCCGCGAACCTGGGCGACATGACCACGATCCACTCGTGGGTGTTCAACGGCACCGCGCAAGGCTATGGCGCAATGAGCGGGGAATGCACCGCGCATGCGCTCTACTTGGCCGAGCTCTCCCGAGCCTTCGCCCGGAACCCCGACAGGCCCGTATGGCTGCAGGAGGTCGGCGCCCCGCAGAACGTGCTCGAAGCCGAGCAGACCCCGGAATTTTGCCGCGACACCATCGCCAAGGCGGCGCAATGCCCGAATCTGTGGGGCGTCACATGGTGGTGCTCGCATGACGTGGACTCGCGCATGAGTGATTTCCCGCCCTTCGAGCACGCTCTCGGCCTCTTCGACGAACACGGCAACATCAAACCAATCGGCCGCGCCTTCGCCGAGATGGCGCAGGAGTATCGGGACAAGCCCGCAGCCGGAGGCAATGACGCCGCCGTCGTCATCGAAGTCGATGAGAACGGCAACCCGCTCAACCGTGGCGCCTGCGGTCCGGGCGGCTCGATCTTCGAACGGTGGATGCGGCTGCATGCCGAAGGCGCCCGGCCCACGCTCGTCACCTCGGCGACCGCCCGTGACGGCGAAGCGCTGCGGCGGCTCGGCGTCACGCGGCTTGAAACCGACGATGAGCCGCATGGGGCGAAATACTACACCGCCGTCTCCGACTCATCCTTCGCGGAGCTGGATGCGCGGTGAGCGCCGTGGCCGCCGCACGTCGGCGGCTCCGGCGAGTACCGTCATGGCCGTGGCGATAGTATGGTGGTAATCCGAACATCGTATTTAGAAGTTTCGTATTGAAAGGAACGCGAGGCATGGCAGACGCGCGTACTGATTCCGTGAAGTATCCTGATTTGGTTGTTGTGGGTGCTGGGTTGTTTGGTCTGACGGTGGCGCAGCAGGCGGTGGAGCATGCGGGTGCCCGTGTGCATATCATCGACGTGCGCGACCACATCGGCGGCAACGCATACTCGTATATGGATGAGGAGACCGGCGCGGAGATCCATAAGTACGGGGCGCACCTGTTCCACACGTCCAACAGGCGTGTGTGGGATTACGTGAACCGTTTCACCTCGTTCACCGACTACGTGCACCGCGTGTACGCGACGCATGACGGCGAGGTGTATCCGCTGCCGATCAACCTGGGCACGATCAATCAGTTCTTCCACGCGCGTTACACGCCGGCTGAGGCACAGAGGCTTATCGCCGAGCAGGCGGGCGAGCTGGCCGGCACCGATCCGCAGAACCTCAACGACAAGGGCATCCAGCTCATCGGCCGTCCCCTGTACGAGGCGTTCATCAAGAACTACACGGGCAAGCAGTGGCAGACCGATCCTGCCGAGCTGCCCGCGTCGATCGTCAAGCGCCTGCCGGTGCGCTTCAACTACGACAACCGCTATTTCAAGGACACGTGGGAGGGTCTGCCCGCGGACGGCTACACCAAGTGGATGGAACGCATGATCGACGATCCGCGCATCACGGTTTCGCTGGGTGTGGACTTCTTCGACGAATCCCAGCCGTACAACAAGAAGGCCCTGCGGGCCGCGGGCGTGCCGGTGGTGTACACGGGTCCGGTCGACCGTTACTTCGGTTACGAGCTTGGCGACCTGAAGTGGCGGACGGTGGACTTCAAGGAGGTGCGTTACGATGAGGGCGACCATTTCGGTTGCCCGGTGATGAACTTCTCCGACGCGGACGTGCCGTACACGAGGGCTATCGAGTTCAAGAACTTCAACCCGGAGCGTCGCGAGCGGCAGAACCCGGACAAGACGGTGGTGTGGGAGGAGTACAGCCGTTTCGCCGAGCGTGGCGACGAGCCGTATTATCCGATCAACACCGATGCGGACAAGGCCCTGTACGCGCGGTACGAGGCCAAGGCCGCGGCCGAGCCGAAGACCGTGTTCGGCGGGCGACTCGGCACGTACAAGTACTACGACATGCACCAGGTGATCGACACCGCCCTGACCGCCTACGAGGAGCAGGTCGCCCCGCTGCTGAAGAAGTAGACCAGCGTTTCGCCAGAGGATTAACGATTGAGCCTGAAACCGACTGAATATTGCTGAGGCAATAGCCGGTTTCAGGCTTCTGTGTTTTTAACGTTGCAAGTGGGGGGGTGACGCTGCTCGAACATGGCTCGGCTTCCCCAGAATGAAAAACTGGCGGAAAGGCGTATAAAGTGGCGGTAGACTGGCGGAAAGGCGTATAAAGTGGCGAATTCTGACGTTATTGAGTTGATTTCTTTTGCCGGCCTTTCCGAGTCGGATGTGAGGCTACTTCGAGAAGATAATTGTATTGAGGCGAAAAAGGCCAAAGGCCGCGCCGAATGCACAAAGTTTGAGCGTAATTGATGTTCGTGAAGCAATTATTTGACTGAATTGGTAAAGTGCCACGTCGCGTCGATGACGGGGACAAATTTCCTGGGCCGCCTGAAGCGAACCGGAAGTACAACGGCCTGGCTATTGCCGGTTTTATCTGCTCGTTCCTTGTCTCACTCCCCGGTCTGATCCTGAGCATCGTGGGCCTCAACCAGATTAAGAAACAGGGCGGCAAGGCATCGTTGCGCGTCATCATGCACACGCAAAGCGGCCAGTCGCTGTACGACAAAACCTGGACCGAAAAGTAGCAATCCCAGCGAACGTGCGTTTTGGTCGATTGAAGGCCGGTCTGCTTGCTCCTTGAACGGATGCTTCTGCGGAAGGAACCGCCAAGGAGTAGGCTTAGCACCATGAGACTCGCACGTTTTTCTTTGAATGATTCGCCGCGCTACGCCTTCGTGCAGAAGGACGAAACGGACGGCAAGGACTACCTCATCGAACTGGACGGCCACCCGCTGGCCGGCGACCAGGTCAAGCCCACCGGCACTCGTTACCCGGTCGACGGCGACGGCATCCGCCTGCTCTCCCCGGTCATCCCCTCCAAGGTCTACGGCCTGGCCAAGAACTATGAGGCGCACGCCCAGTTCATGCACGAGGCCGGCCATTCCGAAATCGCCCACGCGCCGGAAGACATGGTGATCTTCACCAAGCCGTCCACCTCGGTGATCGGCCCCGACGATCCGATCGTGTACCCGGCCTGCTCCAAGGACATGAACTGCGAGCCGGAAGTGGCCGTGGTGATGGGACGCATCGCCAAGAACGTGACCGTCGAGAACGCGATGGATTACGTGCTCGGCTTCACCTGCGTGAACGACGTGACGTTGCGCGATCTGCAGGGCATCGACCCCACGTGGACGCGCGCCAAGGGCTTCGACACCTCCTGCCCGCTTGGCCCGTGGATCGTGATGCGTGACGACCTCGACTGGAAGGACGCCAGGATCTCGTTCACGCTGAATGGCGAGGATGTGCCGATGGCGTCCGGCACCACCGCCAACCTGATTCACGGCATTCCCGAACAGATCGCCGCGATCTCGTCGTTCTCCACGCTGCTGCCGGGCGATGTGATTATGACCGGCACGCCGAACGCCTCCGGTCATCTCGACCCCGGCGACGAGACCATCGTGCACGTCGAAGGCATCGGTGATCTGCGCAACGTAATCGTTCGGGCGTGACGCGGCTTCGCGCGTGACGTCGCCGCTCATGCGGCGTCGCCGTCACCTCCCCGAAATCCAAAACTTGAGTCACATGCACTCAAGTTTTGGGAATAGAATGGGTTCCAGGTCGGTTGACCATATCAGACAACGACAAGTTGCGGTCTGCCGCAACGCTCGCAGGACTTTCGAAGCCTGCGAGCCGCACTGCGCAGACCGCATGATATGGAGGAATACGATATGGAACAGAAGTTCACCACCATGGCCCAGGAGGCCGTCGGCGACGCCATCCAGAGTGCGTCCGCCGCGGGAAACGCGCAGGTCGAAACCCTGCACGTCATGGACGCGCTGCTGCGCCAGGAGAACGGCGTGGTGCGTTCGCTGATCGAAGCCGCGGGCGGAGACCCGCAGGCCATCGGCGCGGCGGTGCGCAACGCCTTGGTCGCCCTGCCAAGCGCATCCGGTTCCAGCACATCACAGCCGCAGGCCAGCCGTCAGCTGACCGCCGCCATCGCCCAGGCCGAAAAGGAAATGCAGCAGATGGGCGACGAATACGTCTCCACCGAACATCTGCTCATCGGCATCGCGGCCAGCAAGCCGAACCAGTCGGCCGAAATCCTGGAGAAGAACGGCGTCACCGCCGCCTCCCTGCGCAAGGCCGTGCCCGGTGTGCGTGGCGGCGCGAAAGTCACCAGCCCGGACGCGGAAGGCTCATACAAGGCCCTGGAGAAGTACTCCACCGACCTGACGGCCGCCGCCAAGGAAGGCAAGCTGGACCCGGTCATCGGCCGCGACCAGGAGATCCGCCGAGTGATCCAGATCCTGAGCCGCCGCACCAAGAACAACCCGGTGCTGATCGGCGAGCCGGGCGTGGGCAAAACCGCCGTCGTCGAAGGCCTGGCCCAGCGTATCGTGGCGGGCGACGTGCCCACCACGCTGCAAGGCAAGAAGCTCATCTCCCTCGACCTGGGCTCCATGGTGGCCGGCTCGAAGTACCGTGGCGAATTCGAAGAGCGCCTGAAGAGCGTCCTGAACGAAATCAAGAACGCGGACGGCCAGATCATCACCTTCATCGACGAGATCCACACCATCGTCGGCGCCGGCGCGGCCGAAGGCTCGATGGACGCCGGCAATATGTTGAAGCCGATGCTGGCCCGCGGCGAACTGCGCCTGATCGGCGCGACCACGCTGGACGAATACCGCGAGAACATCGAGAAGGATCCGGCATTGGAACGCCGTTTCCAGCAGGTGTTCGTGGGCGAGCCGAGCGTGGAGGACACCATCGCCATCCTGCGTGGCCTCAAACAGCGTTACGAGGCGCACCACAAGGTGACGATCGGCGACGATGCGTTGGTTGCCGCCGCGACCCTCTCGAACCGGTACATCTCAGGCCGTCAACTGCCGGACAAGGCCATCGACCTGGTCGACGAGGCCGCCGCCCACCTGCGCATGGAACTCGACTCCTCGCCCGAGGAGATCGACGAACTGCAGCGCAAGGTGACCCGTCTTGAGATGGAGGAAATGCAGCTCAAGAAGGCCGAGGATCCTGCGTCCAAGGAGCGTCTGGGCAAGCTGCAAGCCGAACTCGCGGACACCCGTGAGAAGCTCAGCGGTCTCAAGGCGCGTTGGGATGCGGAACAGGCCGGGCACAACAAGGTCGGCGACCTGCGTGCCAAACTCGACGGACTGCGCGTGCAGGCGGACAAGTACACCCGCGAAGGCAACCTCGCGGAAGCCTCGAAGATCCTCTACGGCGAGATTCCATCCATCCAAAAGGAACTTGCCGCAGCGGAGAACGCCGACGCCGAAACCCAAGACTCCGGCGCCGGGCAGCCGGACGCCGAACCGATGGTTCCGGACCGCGTGGACGCCGACTCGGTGGCCGGCATCGTCTCCGACTGGACCGGCATCCCCGTCGGCCGCCTGATGCAGGGCGAGAACGAGAAGCTGCTGCGCATGGAGGACTACCTCGGCAAGCGTGTGATCGGCCAGAAGGAAGCCATCGCCGCCGTGTCTGACGCGGTGCGCCGTTCGCGCGCCGGCATCTCCGACCCGAACCGTCCGACCGGCTCGTTCCTGTTCCTCGGCCCCACCGGCGTGGGCAAGACCGAACTGGCCAAGGCGCTCGCCGACTTCCTGTTCGACGACGAGAAGGCCATGGTCCGCATCGACATGTCCGAATACATGGAGAAAGCCTCGGTCTCCCGCCTGATCGGCGCCGCACCGGGCTACGTGGGCTACGAGCAGGGCGGTCAGCTGACCGAAGCCGTGCGCCGCCGCCCGTACTCCGTGGTGTTGTTCGACGAGGTCGAGAAAGCCAACCCGGAGATCTTCGACGTGCTGCTGCAGGTGCTCGACGACGGCCGCCTGACCGATGGCCAGGGCAGGACCGTGGACTTCAAGAACACGATTCTGATCATGACCTCCAATCTCGGCTCGCAGTTCCTCGTGAACGAGGACATGGACGCCGACGCCAAGAAGAAGGCCGTGATGGACGCCGTCCACATGAGCTTCAAGCCGGAGTTCCTGAACCGTCTGGACGACATCGTCATGTTCCACCCGCTGACCCGCGAGGAGCTCGGCGGCATCGTGGACATCCAGGTGGCCGGGGTGGCTCAGCGCCTGACCGACCGGCGTATCACGCTGGACGTCACCGCGGCGGCCCGCGAATGGCTGTCGAACACCGGGTATGATCCGGCGTACGGCGCCCGTCCGCTGCGCAGGCTGGTGCAGACCGAAGTGGGCGACCAGCTGGCCCGCATGCTGCTGGCCGGCAAGGTCCACGACGGCGACACCGTGCTCGTCGACCAGACCGGCGGCGAGCATCTGGACCTCACCGCACGTTCGGGCGGCGACGACCCGTCCGTGAGCGTAGACAACGTCACCGAAGACAAGTGACAATCACTGGCTCCCCTCTCTGAGCGAAGCTGACTGAGGGGAGTTCGGGCGGCTTCGCAACAGTGATTCTTCTCTGCAAAATCTCTTAAACAGGTGGGTATGGTAGCAGTCATACCCACCTTTTCGTCTTTGTGGATCTATCTCGATTTCGAGGGGCTGATTTGCCCCCTTTCGGAGGTCTACTTCCGTTTCGAGGGGCTGCTCTTCTGCCGAACCGCGAGTATCAGCGGCTTTATGGCAACGCCATTCCGCCATTGTTGCGCCGTGTCTACTTGGCTACCAGCCCCTTGAAACGGAAGTAGACCTCCTGCAATATCGAAATCAGCCCCTTGAAACGGAAGTATCTGTCCGATCCGTCTCAATTGTGTTCCCCAAGAGTGGAAGAACCGTGGCATCAAGGTGTTCACTGTCGCATATGGTAGGAAAGTGAGTGTTAACAGACGAAGGGAGGGCCAGTGACCGGACGATTCGCGCCGACGCCGTCGGGGCGCATGCATATCGGCAACGTGTACGCCATGCTGGGCGCATGGCTCTCGGCCCGTTCCCGTGGCGAACGCATGATGATGCGTATCGAAGACGTGGATAAGCCGCGCGTGATTGCTGGTGCCGACCGGCTCATGATGGACGACCTGCATTGGCTCGGGCTCGACTGGGATGGTGAGCCGATGTTCCAGTCCCGGCGCACCGAACGATACGAGTATGCGCTGGAATGCCTGCGCTCGCAGGGCGTGCTGTATCCCTGCTTCTGTTCGCGCGCGGATATCCGCGCGGCGTCGGCGCCCAACGAGGGAGACGGCTTCACGGTGTATCCGGGCACATGCCGCCGCCTGCTGCGCGAGCATCCCGAGCAGGTGCGCGCCCGCCTGACGCGCGGCGACCGTCACTCCATCCGCATCGCCATGCCTGAGGCGGCCGTCGCCTTCACCGATGGCGTCTACGGGCCGCGTCGATACGACCTGGCCCGGGAAGTGGGCGATTGCGTGATTCGCCGGGCCGATGGGTTGTTCGGATACCAGTTGGCCGTGGTGGTCGATGATCTCGACATGGGCGTGGACGACATCGTGCGCGGGCGTGACCTGCTGCGCTCCACCGCATTGCAGATGCGGATTCGCCGGTGCCTGCTGGAGGGCGGCTTTGAACCGGAACATGGCGGCATCGACCCGTGCGCCGTCGGTCGGCCCGCAAGCCGTTGCGCCGCGTGCCCCGCATACGCGCATCTGCCGCTGATCGACAATGCGGCCGGACGCCGCCTCGCCAAACGAGAGCGGTCGCTCGACATGGGCGCCCTGCGGGCGCGCGGCGTCCGCCCGGAGCAGATCATCGGCTACTGTGCGTGGCTGCTTCGCCTACGGCCCGACCCCATCGCCTGTCCGCCCGCCGACCTGCTGGCCGACTTCAGCTGGACGCCGCTGCGCGGCGAGCATGACGATCGCATCCTGGATCCGGCCTCGCCGCACACGCCGGCATGGCTGGCCGAAGCCTTGTGAGCGCGGGCCGCCGGGCTGCGCAAAAACGTGTCGTGAGCCGGCGGGACCTTGCGTGCCGAGGTGACGGACCGCGGTAGGCTGAGCGTGGATAATTGGTCCGACACGGGAGGAACGTATGTCTTCATCGAAACTGTTCAGAAATGTGATCATCGGCGGCGCCGTTGCCGCGGGCACCGCGGCCTGGGCGCTTGCGCCGCGCTCGTTCAACGACAAGCGCCGCAACTTCGTGCCTTCGGTTCCCGATGCGTGGTACGCCCACCGTGGTCTGCACGACGCCGGTTCCGGCCTGACCCATCGGTACGCCGCCGAATCCGGCGACTATGTGGCGCTCGCCCGCCGCATGGCCGAGAAAGCCGGCTACGGTTCCGCCAACGAGGCCGGCCCGATCGCCCCCGAGAATTCGCTGGCCTCTTTCGCCGCCGCCTGCGAGGCCGGGTATGGCATAGAACTCGATTTGCAGCTGACGCTTGACGGCCAGGTGGTCGTTGTGCACGACCCCGACCTGAAGCGCGTGGCCGGCGATCCGCGCCGCATCGAAGACCTCACTTACGGCGAGTTGACGCGCATCCCGTTGTTCCCCACGGCCCGGCCCGGCGATGCCGTCGCCGAACCATTGCCCGGCGCCGAGGAGGTGCCGCCGCTGGTCACCACGCCGTCCGCCGCACCGGACGGCTACTACCAGCATGTGCCGCTGTTCTCCGACGTGCTGAAGGTGGTGAATGGCCGCGTTCCGCTGATCGTGGAATACAAGTTCGATGACAACGCCCATTGGGACGGACGCTGCGACGAACTGATGGACAAGGGCGCCGCGCTGCTCGCCCAGTACGAAGGCCCGTACGTGATCGAATCGTTCAACCCCCGTGCCGTGGAATGGTACAAGGTCAACCATCCCGAGGTGAATCGCGGGCAGTTGAGCTGGCCCGCCACCATCAAGGAGGACGGTGTGACCGAATGGGCCGCCGGCCTGCTCGTGTTCGACTGGATGTCCCGCCCCGATTTCGTGGCCTACGACTGGGTCGGCGGCTCGTCGCCGCAGGTCAGGCTCGCGCGCGCGATGGGCGCGACCGCCGTGTCGTGGACCGTGCGCAGCCGTGACGAACTCGCCCAATGCGACGCTTACTTCGACCGTCATATCTTCGAGGCGTTCGTGCCCGACGAACGGTAAACCGCTTTACCGGTGCCCTTCAGGCCGCCCACCACATCTGTCGTGGTGGGCGGCCTGTTTATTGGCATGCCATGACGGGGCGGTGAACGAGGCGAATATCAGACGTAATGGCGATGAAGCCATATTGAATTCTCAGTGATATCGATCCAGGGGCGTCGACTGCTGGGGTACCACTGAACGAGGTAACCGTCCACAGGAAAAATGCATAAACGGTCTTCGACCGGAAGGGGCCTTTGCATGTCTCAGGCAGTCGCACACATCCAAAAACCTAGCCAATCCCCGCCGTCATATGGCGCAGGTTCCCGTGCCAAGGCGCGATTCACCCTGCGCGACGTGACGTCGTCGCTGTATCTTGCGCCCGCGGCCATTGTGTTCCTCGTATTCGTGGTATACCCGCTGATTCGCACGTTCGTGCTGTCCATGTCGGGCACCGACATTCTCGGCCGACAGAGCAAGTTCGTGGGACTACGCAATTTCCAGCGCGTGTTCAGCGATCCCGAATTCGGCAAAATCATGCTCAATACGTTGATGTTCGCCGTATACACGGTGATTCCCACGATTCTGCTGTCGCTGGTCATTGCGTTGATGCTGAACAAGGAATCCACCGTCAATCGTGTGTTCCGCACGATTTTCGCGCTTCCGTTCGCCTACTCGGTGTCGGCCGCGTCCATCATCTTCTCCGCCTTCTTCAATCCGGCCACTGGCCTGTTCAACGCCGCGCTGCAGAAAATCGGCATGCAGCCGGTGGGTTGGCTCACCGACCCGAAATTCGCGATGCCGGCCATCGCCATGACCACGGTGTGGATGAACATCGGCTACAACGTGCTGGTGTTGCTTGCCGGCCTGGGCTCGGTTCCGGAGGAGATCGTCGAAGCGGCTCGTCTGGACGGTGCTTCCGGTCTACGCCTGCAGACCTCGATCATGATTCCGCTGATCATGCCGCAGTTGTTCTTCCTGATCATCACCGACACCATCCAGTCGTTGGAAAGCTTCGGCCAGATTCATGTGCTTACCAAGGGTGGCCCGAACGCCTCCACCACCACGCTGGTGTACGACATCTACATGCACGGTTTCGCCAACAACAGCTCCAATTTCGGCTACGCTTCGGCCGAGGCGTTGGTGCTGATTGTGGTGGTCGCCGTCATCACCCTGATCCAGTTCCTCACTGTTGGAAAGCAGGTGGATAACCAATGACCGCTTCCATTCCCTCCGGTACCGTGTCGCGCGGCGCGACCGGCTCGCTGAGCCTTTCCCGCGCCAGATACATCGCCTCGAAGATATTCGGCGTGCTGGTGCTGCTGTTTCTTGCCTTCCTCGTGGTCTTCCCGGTGTACTACTCGTTCGCCGGTTCGCTGATGAAGCAGGAGGACATCGCCAGCTATCCGCCCGCCGTCTGGCCGGTGCATGGCATCACCTGGAATAATCTCGCCACCGCGGCGCAGATCATTCCGCTTATGCGCCAGTACGTCAACTCGCTGGGGGCCACGCTGGTGATCACCGTGGCGCAGGTGCTCACCTCCACTTTGGTGGCGTATGCGCTGGTGATCCTCAAAGTCAAGGGCCGTCGCGTGTGGTTCGTGCTGTTCCTGTCCACGATGATGATTCCGGGTGAATCCGTGATCATCCCGAACTATCTGACCATCTCTTCGCTCGGGCTGCGCAACACCTTCCTCGCGCTGGTGCTTCCGTTCCTCGCCAGTGGATTCGGCGTGTTCATGATGCATTCGTTCATGCGCCAATTCCCGATGGAGCTGGTGGAAGCCGCGCGCATCGACGGCGCCTCGAACCTGCGCCTGCTATGGTCCGTAGTGCTTCCGCTAAGCCGCCCGGCCATCGCCTCGCTGACCATCTACACCTTCCTGACTCACTGGAACGCCTTCTTCTGGCCCTTGCTGGTCACGGAGACACCGCAGATGCAGACCATCCAGATCGGCATCACGCAGCTGCAGTCGCCCGATGCCTTCAACCCGGGACTGGTGATGGCCGGCGCCGTTCTGGCCGTCATCCCCACGCTGTTCATCATCGTGTTCGGGCAGCGCCAGATCGTGCGCGGTCTGACTGCTGGTTCGACCAAATGATCTGTGATTCATAACTCAATACCGACAACAACCAACCATTGACGTCGCCGACCATTGGCCGAGCTGAATGTCGACGTCAATCACCATCCCTCGGCCGGCGCTCGCTGGCCGACTGTCACCAATCACCGTCCGTCGGCCGTGTCGTATCCGACATGCGGGCAGCTTATGAGGAGAACGAACAAGAATGAACAAGATTGCCACCCGTGCCATCGCCATCATCGCGGCGGTGGGTTCCATGGTTTCCTTGGCGGCATGCGGATCGGATACCGCTTCGAACGCCAACGTCCCTACGCCCAAAGAGTCCGACGGTTCCGTGACCGTGAACTTCTGGCACTCCATGTCCGGCACGAACGGTCAGGTGCTGGACAAGATGATCAATGAGTTCAACGCGCAGAACAAGGGCAAGATCACCGTCAAAGGCTTGTACCAAGGCAAGTATGATGAAGCGATCACCAAATACAAGTCGGCCGTGCAGTCGCAGTCCACGCCGACGCTGATGCAGATCTACGACATCGGTTCGCGCTTCATGATGGATTCCGGCACCATCACGCCGATGCAGAATTTCATCGATAAAGACAAGTACGACACCTCCGATCTGCAGCCGAACGTGGCTGGGTACTACACCGTGAACGGCAAGCTGTATTCGATGCCGTTCAACACCTCCATGCCGGTGCTGTACTACAACAAGACGTTGTTCGAGAAGGCCGGGCTCGACCCGAACAAGGCGCCGGAAACGCTGGATGAAGTGAGGGCCGCCGCCGAGAAGCTTTCCGAGAAGAATGGCGGACCCGCACAGTACGGCTTCAACGCCGCCGTCTACGGCTGGTACCTGGAGCAGGAGATCGCCGCCAGTGGCGAGCAGTACTGCGATCCCGACAACGGCCGTGGCAAGGATCGCGTGTCGAAGTTCAGCTTCGACAACGACGCCGCAGTCACGTTCATGAAGTGGTGGAAGGATATGGTCGACTCCGGCGTCTCCGGCAACACCGGTTCCGATACCACGGCGGCCATCAACGCCTTTGAAACCGGCAACATCGGCATCACCATCGAATCCACCGCCGATCTGGCCGGTGTGATGGATGCCGCCAAGCAGAAGGGCTTCGAAGTCGGTGTGGGGAACTACCCGAAGATCAAGAAGAACAACTCCGGCCCGATCATCGGCGGCGGCTCCCTGTGGATTTCCAACGTAAAGCACTCCGACGAGGAGCAGCAGGCGGCTTGGCAGTTCGTCAAGTTCCTTTCCGACCCGAAGCGTCAGGCCGAATGGCATACCGGCACCGGTTACTTCCCGACCTCGAAGAAGGCGCTCGAGGAGCCGGCGGATGCCCAGTGGCGTCAGCAGTACCCGCAGTTCGATGTGGCGGTCAGGCAGTTGCAGAACACCAAGCTCACTCCCGCCACCCAGGGATGCTCCGCAGGTGTGATGCCGCAGGCCCGCAAGGGCGTGGAGAAGGCCGTCGAACAGATCTTCGAAGGCACCGATCCCAAGAAGGCTTTGAGCGATCAGGTCAAGGCGTTGCAGACGGATCTGGACGATTACAATAACTCGCTGTCCCAGAAGTGATGTGGTCGCGGTCCCTATGCCGCGACAATGACGACGGCCCGCCGCCCCGGAGGTTTTCGGAGCTGCGGGCCGTTTGCCTTGCCCCGCAGGGTCACGGTGCGCGCCGTCACTTGTGATACGGCTCGTGGGCGTTGATCTTGTATGCGCGATAGATCTGCTCCAACAGGATCACGCGCATGAGCTGATGGGGGAACGTCATCTTCGAAAAGCTCAGCTTGTAATCGGCGCGTTTGAGCACCGCGTCGCATCGAAGATCTGACCCGTATTCCGCTGTTCCCGAACGGCAAGTCCGGTGACTTGAAGGCCGAGCCCTTGCCGGGCGCCGATGCGAATCCGCCGCTGGTGGTCACGCCGTCCGCCGCGCCGAAGCGGTACTACCAGCATGTGCCGCTGTTCTCCGATGTGCTGGACGTGGTGACCGGCCAGGCTCCGCTGATCGTGAAATACAAGTTCAGCAACAACAAGGCTTGGGATGAGCGTAGCGAAGAGCTCATGGAAAAGGGCCACGCCTTGCTTGAGGCGTATGACGGCCCGTACGTGATCGAATCCTTCCACCCGGGCGCGGTGAATTGGTACAAGGAGCATCATCCTGAGGTGTGCCGTGGTCAGCTGAGCTGGCCGGCGAAGCTGAGCAAGAATGGTGCGGCTGAATGGGTCGCCGGCTTACTGGCGTTCGACTGGCTGTCTCGTCCTGATTTCGTGGCTTATGACTGGACCGGTGGCGCTTCACCGCAAGTCAGGCTCGCTCGTTCGATGGGTGCGATGCCGGTTTCATGGACCGTGCGCAGCAGCGACGAGCTCGCTCAGTGCGCGCCCTACTTCGACCGCCACATCTTCGAAGCGTTCGTCCCCGACGCAGTGTGAGGTTGAGGGCGTTATTGATGTGCCCATGGGGCGGTTACAGGCTCATCGGGCGGTAACTTGCCCATGGGGCGGTTTGAAGAATATGTGAAACCGCGGAATTAAGCCATTTTGGTATACCGCCCCATGAGGGTTTTACGGCCCCATGGGGCAATTACCGCCCCATGAGGGATTTCCCGCCCCATGAGGTACGGTGTTTTACTTGTGATACGGCTCGCCAGCGTTGATCTTATAAGCGCGATAAATCTGTTCGAGCAGAATCACGCGCATGAGCTGATGCGGGAACGTCATCTTCGAGAAGCTCAGCAGAAAATCAGCACGACGCAGAATCGCGTCGTCAAGGCCGATTGAACCGCCGATGACCAGCTGAATATGGCTGGTACCACGCAATCCAAGGTCGTTGATTTTGGCGGCCAATTCTTCACTGGACAGCTGCTTGCCGTTGATGGCAAGGGCAATAACAAACGCCCCGTCCTTCAGATGCTTGGCGATGCGTTCGCCTTCTTTGGCCTTGATCTGTCGGCCAACGCCTTCAGAGGCGTGTTCGGGCGTCTTCTCATCCGCCACCTCGATGATGTTGAGCTTGCAGTAGCGCGAGAGCCGCTTGGAATATTCGGCGATGGCGTCGGTCAGATACCGTTCCTTGATCCGGCCGACGCAGACGATGTCGATGTTCATGCGTCAGTCGATGACGCCGTAGAGACGATCGCCGGCATCGCCCAGGCCCGGCACGATGTAGCACTTGTCATTGAGCTTCTCGTCCACCGCGCACACCACGACCTTGAATTCGATGGACGGGTCGATGTGCTCCTCGACGTACTTGATGCCTTCAGGCGCCGCGATGATGTTGATCGCGGTCACGTCCTTGGCGCCGCGTTCGGCCAGATAGTGCGTGGCGGCGACCAGCGTGCCGCCGGTGGCGAGCATCGGATCGATCAGGAAGCACTGGCGGCCGGACAGATCATCGGGCAGGCGGTTCGCATACGTCACCTGCTGGGTGGGATGCTCCTCGTCGCGCTTCATGCCAAGGAAGCCGACTTCGGCGGTGGGCATGAGGCGGGTCATGCCGTCGAGCATGCCGAGGCCCGCGCGCAGCACCGGCACGATGATCGGACGGGGTTCGGCCAGTTTCTTGCCGGTCATCGGGGCGACCGGCGTCTCGATCGGCGCGGCGACCACGGACAGGTTGCGCGTGGCCTCGTAGGCTTCAAGCATCACAAGCTCGGAGACGAGCTCGCGGAAAATGGAGGAAGGGGTGTTCTTGTCGCGCAGCACGGTGAGCTTGTGCTCGACCAGCGGATGATTCAGTACATGCAATTCCATAGCTCCCAGCCTACCCGCAGCTCTGCCGGAAAACACCTTGGCCACAGGCAGTAGTCGCTGAACCATGACTACATTGTTGGCTCGTGCTGTTCAATTAGCGGCCATATGACATTCATGGTTCTTAACCATCGCGGCCATGTCGCATTCCTAACGTTGGTCAGCGAAAGCGTTCCCATCAGCGCTCATGCATTTGGGTGCCGGCGTTTTCGTCGATCGATGCCAAGAGGAAGGGCATCAATACAGACCGATATTGATGAGGAGGGACAATGTCCGTATTCACTCAGTGCGAGCGTGCGCTTGCCGGGATCGCCGCCGTTGCCACCATCGCCGCCAGCTTCGCGGCTGTGGTGCCGGCCGCCATGGCCGACGACCAGCCGACCTACCCGTCTGACATCGCTAAGGCCGATCCGCAGGTACTGCTCAAGGAGTTCAACAACTACTGGACTCCGGTGGCCAACCCGAACAATGACGAGACCACTGCATCCCACGGCAGCGTCACTGATGCCGGCGTTGCAGTGCTTGGCAAGAGCGATGACCTGACCGTGGCTATCAACAACAAGGCTGACGCCGATAACACCAATGGTGTGAAGGTGGACGACCACTACACCCAGCAGCAGCGTGCCGTCATTGATGGTGCCCAGAACAATCGCGAAACCTACTGGGATGCCTTCGGTCCGATTATCGGCGAATGGTTCTATGAAGGCTACGAAGCAGATGCCAATGGCAATGTGCCGCTGGCCAAGACCGGCAAGCTGCTCAACGACATGGTCGGCTACATCCCGGTGACTGGCGCCAAGCATGGTTTCAACTACCCGCGTCCGTCGCTTAACACCGCTGAAGGCGACTCTATCGACCGCAGCGCCAACGGTGAAAACGACCTGAAGGGACTGGCTCCTGCGCTCGCTCTGAAGCGCGTGGCCGGCTTCCACGATGATTTCCGCAATGTCGACCGTGCCAATGGCTATGGCGGTCTGGTGCAGTCCGAGTCCTTCCCGTCCGGCCACACGATGGCGTTCTACACGTCCGGCCTGACCCTGGCTGCCCTGATGCCTGAGCTCGCCCCGCAGATTGCAGCCCGTGCCGCCGAGGGTGGCAACAACCGCATCGTGCTTGGTGTGCACTACCCGATGGACATCATGGGCGGCCGTATCGTCGGTGAGGCTTCCGCCGCCGGCCGTCTGAACGACGACGTCTTCTTCGAGCAGGTCGTCAAGCCCGCCCAGCAGGAACTGCGCGACTACCTGACCAAGCGCGGCCAAGAAGCCGGATACGGCAACACCCTTGACGAGATTATCGCCAACACGAAGGCCACCACCACCAACGGCTACAAGAACCTCAACACCGATCAGGTCGCCACTGAGCCCGTCACCGATGTCAAGTCCGCCGTGGACGTGTACACCGAGCGCCTCACCTACGGCTTCGACCCGGTCGGCCCCACCGATCAGGCCGCCCGCGTGCCTGCTGGCGCCGAGGCCCTGCTGCGTACCGTGTTCCCGACCCTGAGCGCCGACCAGCGCCGCGAAGTGCTGGCCCGCACTGAAATCCAGTCCGGCTACCCGCTCGACTCCACTTCCGACGGCTGGCAGCGCCTGAACCTCGCCGCCGCCTTCAGCTCTAAGGTCACCCTTGACGCCAACGGCAACGTGGTGAGCGTCGAGCCCGGTCAGAAGGCTGAAGTCGTCAAGCAGGAGGCCCCGAACAACAACGGTAGCAACAACAACGGCAACGAAAACAACAACGGTTCCAACAATGGTTCCAACACCGGCAACGACCAGAACAACGCCGGCTCCAACAACCAGAACCAGAACAACGGCAACAAGAAGCCGAGCACGTCCAAGAACGCGTCCAAGGCCAACGGCAAGCTGGCCAACTCTGGCGCTGACGTGAGCGTCTTCGCCGGCATCACCGTGCTGTTCCTCGCCGCAGGTGCCGCCCTCGCCACCGCCCGCAAAATGCTCCGCCACTAAGAATGATTGCTGACTCATGTCAGCACTAATTCCCATCTCAGTGTTGGCTTCCCTCTCCGAGGAGGAGCCAACACTGCGTTTGGGCTAAGGCGTCTGCGTAGCTTCCCGCCGGAGATTCCAGAACCATGATATGACCCATATTGCTCCCTCTCTGAGGGGAGCTGCCGAACGAGGTGAGGCTGAGGGGAGCAATGCCAAGTGGGAGGTGTCTCGCCAAGCAATCAGCCGGCGAGACACCTCCCACTTCGTTACCTATACGTTCGATACGCTACGCTCCCGCGCTCCCGAACATCACATCGCAAACGGCTCGTAATACATCTCGTCCGCTGCCACGCCGTGCTTCAACAGAATCGCGCGTAAGGCGTTCGCCATCGATCTGGGCGCGTCGGACGTCGAGATGGTGTCGGAGACCGGTTCCGGCATGGACGACAAACGCCGCAAGTTGAACCGCACCCTCACCGACCCGACCGTGGGCACGATCGTCGTGGAGCATCGCGACCGCCTGGCCCGCATGAACGCGGGACTGGTCGAATCCGCGTTGACGGCGCAGGGGCGGCGGCTCATCGTCGTGGACGATTCCGAGCTGGACGACGATCTCGTGCGGGACATGACCGAGGTGCTGGCCTCGTTCTGCGCCCGCCTGTACGGTCGGCGCGCGGCGAGGAACAAGGCGAAGGCCGCGTTGAAGGCGGCGCATGATGCTTGAGGCCGTCAAGGTGGCGTTGGATCCGACGCCCGTGCAGGAACGCCTGATACTGTCGCACGCGGGGGCGGCCAGGTTCGCGTACAATGCGGGGCTCGCCCACGTCAAGGAGACCATCGAAACCGGCGGGAAGCTGGAATGGACATTGTATGCGCTGCGCCGCTGGTGGAACGCGAACAAGGGCACGCTGGCCGTGGATGCGGACGGGACGCCGTGGTGGCGGGAGAACAGCAAGGAAGCCTACAACAGTGGTCTGGAGGCATTGTCCGACGCCCTGTCGAACTGGTCGAAAAGCCGCAAGGGCGAACGGAAGGGCCGCAGGGTCGGGTTCCCGAGATTCAAGGCGAAGGATCGGGAGACGCCGCGGTTCGCGTACACGACCGGCAGCTTCGGCCTCGTCAGGGCCGATCCGAAGGCGCTCAGACTGCCGCGCATCGGCCGCGTGCACTGCATGGAGAACGTCGCAGGACGCGTGGACGGGGCCAGGGCGCTGCGCATGACGGTGTCGTGCCGTGCGGGACGCTGGCACGCCGCGTTGACCGTCGAACGCGCCGACCCAACGGCGAGACGAACGCCGAGGGAAGGGGCGGTCGGCATCGATCTGGGCGTGAACTCCTTGGCGACGCTCTCGGACGGCACCACGATCGCCAACCCGCACACGCTCAAGGCCAATGAACGCCGTCTTAAGCGGGCGCAACGCTCGCTGAGCCGCAGACAGCCCGGCTCGCATCGGCGCGCCCACGCGCGGGAACGAGTCGTCCGACTGCACGCGCGTGTCGCCAATCAGCGCCGCGACATGTTGGACAAGCTGACCACATGGCTCGCCGACACGTACTCGGACATCAGCATCGAGGATCTGAACGTGGCGGGCATGGTCAAGAACCACAGGCTCGCCCAATCGATTCAGGACGCCGCATTCGCGGAGTTCCGACGCCAACTGACCTACAAGACCGCACGCACCGGCGCTGGACTCCACATCATCGGCCGCTGGTATCCAAGCTCGAAGACCTGTTCGAACTGCGGGACGGTGAAAACCAAACTGTCCCTGTCCGAGCGCGTCTACCATTGCGAGGAGTGCGGACTGTCCATCGACCGTGATTTGAACGCGGCCGTCAACATCCAGGTCGCCGGGAGTGCCCCGGAGACCCTAAACGCGCATGGAGGGGACGGAAGACGGAACGACGCATCACGTCGTGCAACGCAGACCCCGGTGAAGTGCGAACCAAGCAGCCACGCAAGCGGCGTGAGACTTGGAGCGGACGATCGCAAGACCGTCCTACAAACCAAAACAAACTAGTTTGCAACGGTTGTAGGCCGCGACGAACCTATAGGGCCATCCGCTTCCACTTGCGGATCTTCGTCCTGAACGATCCGAACGGGGCGACGGTGTTCACATGAATGAACCTGTACACTTCCCATACCGCCGTTTTGGTGGCGTCGTCGGCCCATTGCCTCATATGCGGCTTGAACAGCTCATCCTCGCTCATCGCGTCAATCATGGCGTATATGGCGTCGACGTTGTCGGTCAACATGCCCTTCAGCTCCCGCAGCGAAAGGTGGGCGTAGGTGTCGGTGAACCACTGGTACAGCTTTCCGAGTTGGTTCCACTTGAACTCGTCCGACGGCGTTCGCACCGGAAGGCCCTTCCGCTCGCGATCCTCCCATTGCAGCAGCAGGGTGGTCCAACCAACCTGATAGGCGAGGTTTTCCGCCGGGGTCCTCTCGACCTCGTCGATGCGCTTGTCTTTCAGAGCTTCCGGAATATCGTCGAACTCCGCAATGTATTTGCGAAACGCCGCGCCGATCTCCTCTTTGAGCTCCTGCGCGTTCTCGTATGTTCTCACCATGCACCTCCCGGCCGCCATGCGTCGCTGCGACGATACGGACATTGTATCAGTCCGGCGGATGCCGTGACGTCAGTGGCTGGCGGGTGTCCGGGGCTGTCTGAACTCCATGTGAACAAGATGAATTCTCTGACTTGTGCGCGTATAGTCCTGATGAATTTCTCCCCCCGCTGCATCTCCTCGTGTCATGCTAGTGCTGATCGCCGCCGAAACGCCGAAATATGGGAGTGGGTGGATATGGGAATCTCAATCAAGAATCTCAGGAAGGTGTATGAGAACGGATATGAGGCCCTGAAGGATATCAGCCTTGATATTCAAGACGGAGAACTGGTCTGCCTGCTTGGTCCCAGCGGCTGCGGCAAAAGCACTACGTTGAACATCATCGCGGGTCTTCTGGATCCCACTTCCGGCGATATCGCCATCGACGGCCAATCCGTCGTCGGACTGCATCCCAAGAATCGCAACATCGGGATGGTCTTCCAGAATTATGCCCTCTACCCGCATATGACGGTATTGGAGAACGTCATGTTTCCGCTGCGTGTGGGAGAACATCGCCGCAGCAGGGAAGAGGCGGCGAAGATCGCCCACAAGTTCATGGACATGACGAACATCGAGAATCTGGCGGACAAGAAACCTTCCGCGTTGTCGGGCGGGCAGCAGCAGCGTGTGGCCATCGCTCGTGCACTCGTGCAGACTCCCCGGGTGCTACTGCTCGACGAGCCGTTGAGCAATTTGGACGCGCGTCTACGGTTGCATATTCGTGAGGAGATTCGCCGTCTGGTCAAGGGGACGGGCATCACCACGATCTTCGTCACTCACGATCAGGAGGAGGCGCTGTCGATTTCCGATCGCATCGTGCTGATGAACGAGGGTGTGGTGCAGCAGTACGACAATCCGCAGAAACTCTATCTCGACCCGGCCAACCTGTTTGTGGCGCAGTTCATGGGCAGTCCGATCATCAATATCTTCGACATGAGATTCGACCGTTCTGACGGCATGCTGCGGGGAAAGGCCTTCGACATCGCGCTCGCGGATCTTGATGGTTCCCGGTTCCGCGCCGACGCCGCGGGCGGAATGCTGACGGAGGAGCGCTACAAGGTCGGCATTCGTCCTGAATATTTCCTGACGGAGCCCGTGAAAGGGCATGCCGATGGATTCAAGCCGGCGTTTGAGGCCGAAATCGAGTCTTTGGAAATGATTGGCCGTTATGCCGTCCTGCATTTTGACGCCGGCGGGCAACATGCACGCAGCGTGGTCGATGCACGCACGGGAATCCGCCAAGGGCAACGGGTCGCGTTCGCCATCGGGTATGACGATATATATCTGTTCTCCGAGGATGGAACGAGGGTGTACTGATATGGGAGAGAGGCGCGAGAAGTCGATTGCGGTGACTGCCCTGAATGAGGGCGGGGGAGGGAAATCTCATCGCTCGGGTCGATATTCCGCCGAGCGGCAGCCCCATGCGTGGCTGTTGCTGTTCCCGGCCTTGGCGTTGATCACCGTGTTCAATCTGCTTCCCCTGGTGCGTATCTTCATCATGTCGCTGCAGGGCGGGACGTTGACCCGTCAACGGTTTGTGGGAATGCGTAATTTTGTTTTCGTGTTCGCGGATCCCGAATTCCGCAAGGCCATCGCCAATACGGCGCTGTTTGCATTCGTCGTGGTGTCGGTCGGGCTGGTGCTGTCGATGGCGGTGGCCGTGGCCATCAATGGAAAGCTTCGCGGAGGCAGGGTCTTCGAAATCCTGTTCTTCATCCCCTATCTGACCTCGGTAATCGCCATCGGCATGGTGTTCCGATATCTGTTCAACGGCGATTACGGTTTTGTCAATTACGTGTTGGGTCTGTGTGGCCTTGGGCCTTACGATTTTCTCAACGATCCGAAGTTCAATATGCCCACACTCATCATCTTCGGCATATGGTCGTCCCTGGCGTTCAACATCATCATTCTGTTGTCGGGCCTGCGCGGCATAGACAAGGAATATTACAAGGTGGCCGACATGTTCGGCGCCACGGCCTGGGAGAAGTTCCGCCGGATCACGTTGCCGCAGATGGTGCCGATTCTGACGTTCCTGTCCATCGTGGATTTCATCAATTCCTTCAAGGTGTATACGGAGGTGTACGCCTTGTTCAACGGGAAGGCCGGTATCGGCGATAGCGCCACGACGGCGGTGTTCTACGTGTTCAACAAGTTCTACGTGGACAACAAGTATGGGCAGGGCATGGCCGCAGCGGTGGTGCTGTTCCTGGTGATTCTGGCTTTCACCATCATCCAAGGCATCGTATTGAGGAGGCTGGCGAAGTGAGGTTTCTCGGTAAGGGTCTGGTCTACGTGTTCGTCATCGTCATGGCGGCGCTTACGCTCTTCCCGTTCCTGTACATGCTGTCCAGCAGCCTGATGACCTATCAGGAGGTCACGAGCATCCCGCCGACGATAGTGCCTCGCGTCCCGCAGTGGCACAATTTCGTCGAAGCCATGAGGCAGGCGCCGTTCCCCCGTTATTTCCTCAACACGGTACTGGTGTCCGGGTTGTCGACGTTGGGCACGCTCATCACCACCGTACTTGCGGCCTTCGCCTTGGTAAGGTTGCGTTTCCGTTTCAAGAAGGCGTTGATGGTGGGCATGATGGCGTTGCTCATGGTGCCGTATGAGGTCGTTGTGTTCACCAACTATCGCACGATCAACCAGCTGGGTTTGCTGGATACGTATTGGGCGTTGATCTTGCCCTCCTTGGCAAGCGTGTTCTACATCTTCTATCTGCAGCAGTACCTGTCGTCCATGCCGGCGGCATATTACAACGCGGCGAAGGTCGACGGGTGCGGTGATCTCGAATTCATCTGGAAAGTGATGATTCCGATGAGCAGGCCCGCTTTGTTCACCATGGCGTTGCTGCTGTTCATCGGCGGCTGGAATTCGTTCCTCTGGCCGATTCTCGTCACCAACAGCACGGATATGCGTCTGATCAGCAACGGTCTGAGCGCGTTCGCTACTGAGACCGGCACGGCGGTACAACTTCAGATGGCGGCCAGCACGGCCACGATTGTGCCGATATTGGTGCTGTACTTCATCTTCCATAAGCAAATCATCGAAGGAGTGTCCAGCAATGGCATTAAGGGATAACGATCTGCGCGACAAAACGCGCATCACGTTTTACCGGGGCATCCGCACGATCGGAGGCAATCTCATCGAGGTGTCCTATGGCGATAGCCGCATCGTGTTCGACTGCGGTTGCGAATATAACCCTGCCGCTCCCACGCAGCCCCGAGATCTCGCCGATCTCATCTCGCAAGGCTACGTACCGTATCTGCCGGCGATATTCGACCGCACGATAGACGTGCCCGGTCACCACTGGTCTGCGGACCCGTATGCACACAGTGCGGTCTTCGTCTCGCATGCGCATCTCGACCATTCCAAGATGCTCAACTATATCGATTCCGCCATCCCCGTCTACGCTTCGCAGAACACCAAGAGGGTGCTCGAAGCCATGAACGTGAACGACGATTTCGATTTCCCGCCGTATCGCAAGGATTGCGGCCATACTCGGCCGATCACCGGCGTGGAGCCCAACGGCGTCGTGCGTGTCGGTTCCATCTCGGTCACGGTCATGCCCGTAGACCACGATGCCTACGGTGCGTCCGGTCTGCGCGTCGTCACGCCTGACGCGGTCATCGCGTACACGGGCGACATTCGTTTCCACGGATTTCTTGAGCATGACACCCGTGCGTTCCTCCAGGCGAACGCGGGTGCCGATGCGCTCATCATGGAAGGCACGTCGATCTCCTTCCGCAAGCCGGGTGATCCCGTCGACCGCCCGGAGACCACCGAACAGCAGGTGTGCGATCGCATCGAGGCGCTCGTTCGGGACAATCCACATCGTCAGATCACGTTCAATTACTATCTGACGAACATCGAACGAATCCAGCACATCATCGCGTCCAGTCCGCGCACCGTCGTGCTCAGTGCGTACGCGGCTTTCGTATACACTTCCGTGACCGGTGACCCCGTGCATTACTACCGTCTGAATGATGACCGTGATTATTCGGCGCTCGACTCGGCGCTGGAGATTCCGTTCGATGAACTGCTGTCCGATCAGGATGCGTATCTGTGGCAGCTCGACGATCGTGCGAGAGCCGCACATCTGCACGATCTTCGACGCAACGGATTGTATGTGCACACGGGTGCCGCGCCTCTCGGAGAATACGACCCCGCGTATAAGCCGTTCTTCCAAGGATTCGCCGATCAGGATGTCGAAGCCGTCACGATTTCGTGCTCCGGACACGCCACGGTGGAGAAGGCGTTCGAGATCATCGATGCGGTGCGTCCCCGTCTGCTGTTCCCGGTGCATGGCGAGCATCCCGAACGGTATCGCAACGATTATGGAGCGATGATCTTGCCCGAACCGGGGTTGACTGTTGAGCTGTGAGCTGTGAGCTGTGAGCCGTGAACCGGCGTGTTGCCGGTTGCGTCATTGCCGAGACTTTTCCGGGGAATGTTCCACGGGAAACAGGAAAAGAAACAAGCAAACGGAAACCAATGGAATCAGAAAAGGAATGGAATCATGACACTACACGGTAATATGCGTGCGAAAGCGGTGCTGACCGCATTGATGGCTGGCGTGCTAGCCTTATCTGGATGTGGTTCGACCAACGCGGCGAGCGATGGTGGACAATCCGACAAGATTGTCTCCGACATCAAGGGAAACGTTGAGATCACGTTCTGGCACGGCATGACAGGCAATCAGGAGAAGACCCTGCAGAGCCTGACCGACACGTTCATGAAACAGAGCCCGAACATCAAGGTGACTTTGCAGAACCAGTCCAGCTACAGTGACCTGCAGCAGAAGCTCACCGCCACGATGCAGAGCCCGAAGGATTTGCCGACCATCACCCAGGCGTACCCGAGCTGGCTGGTCGACGCGATCTCCGATGGTCAGGTCGTCAACCTTGACCCCTACATCACGTCCAAGGACGGTAATCTCGCATTCGACAACTGGGACGACGTGCTGCCCGGCCTGCGCGATGGCGTGAAGATCGACGGCAAGACGTATGGTATGCCCTTCAACAAGTCCACTGAGGTGCTGTGGTACAACAAGACCATGCTCAACGAGCTGGGACTCAAGGTGCCCACCACGTATGACGAGCTCGCCGAAACCTCCAAGAAAATCGAGAGCGCGAAGGGCATTCCCGGCGCGGGCTTCGACTCGCTGTCGAACTACTACATCACCTATATGAAGAACGAGGGGGTGACGTTCGGCAAGGGCCTCGATGTGACCGGCGAGAAGTCCGCCAAGGCCTTCGACTACTACGACAAGGGCGTCAAGGATGGCTACTTCCGCATCGCCGGCACCGACAAGTACATGTCCGGTCCGTTCTCCAACCAGAAGGTCGCCATGTATGTTGGGTCCAACGCCGGTGAATCCTTCGTTAAGAAGGGTGCCGAGGGCAAGTTTGAATATGGTGTGGTGCCGTATCCGGCGAAGCACACGATGCAGCAGGGCACCGATATCTACATGTTCTCCTCGGCCAGCCCCGAACAGCGCACGGCGGCCTATCTGTATGAGAAGTTCCTGACGTCCAAGGACAGCCAGATCGAGTGGGCGATCGGTACCGGTTACATTCCTGTTCGTAAGTCCGCGATCGCCGATGCCAAGTATGCCAACTCGGGCAGTGCCATTGCGCCCATCTTGGCTGATGCCACCAAGAACCTGTTCACCATTCCGTTGACGCCCGGCATGCAACAGGCCAGCGACGATGTGCAGAAGTCCTTGGAGAACGTGCTCTCCGGTGCGGGTGACGTCAAGTCTTCGCTGAGCACGCTCAAGCCGACGTTCGATTCGGATTGGGAACAGTGACCGCCGTATGCCGGCGACTGATGTGATGCGGGATTGGATGGTAGAGCTGTGAACGGTGATTCGGCATTCGCGGTGGCTTTCGATTTCGACGGCACGGTATGCCTCGGCGATGGTCCGGTCAAGGCCTACGCCGAGGCGGTGTGCGCGCATCTTGATCGTGATGACGCGGCCACGTTGAACGATGAGCTGGAGCGGTTTCTGGCATGTCCGGTGGATATGCCGAAGTATTCGGATGCCTATGACGTCGTGCAGGCTCATGCGGCAGGGCGTCTGACCGCCGAGCAGTCGCAGGATGCGTATCTGCGTTCGCGTCGAATGTTGGCCGAAGGCACGTTCGACGTGCGTCCGCCCGAGGGGTTGGAATCCCTCTTGGAGCGGTTGGGTGAGCTGGGTTGCCGGCGCGTGCTGGTCACGAACTCGCCGATGATCGGGCTGCGTGAGACGTTGGACCGTCTGGGCGTGCTCGAAGGATTCGATGGCATCATCGCCGGTGCCGCCAAGCCAGGCGGATGGCCGAAGGTGATCGAAAGGCTGTCGGCGGTTCGCCGACGGACGGGCGAGCTGGGTGTGATGAGCATCGGCGACTACTGGACGAACGATATCGCTCCGGTGCGTGCCGCCGGTGGGCTTACCGCGCTCATCCACGAGCCTGATCCATCCTTGCCCGCGACCATCACCGCCCCTACCTTGCGGCAGATGGTCGATGACATTGTGGGTTTATGCGTCGCCGCGACGGCGGATGCCGGTGGGGCCGGGGCCGCTTTCCGGGACTGACCGCAACCGTGTCCGTTGACCCCGTTGACGGCTATCATGTCCTGAGGGCCAGAAGGCTCTATCTCGATGCAGAGGTCGAAAGGATATGTGGCTGCTATGGTGCAGGAACCAACATTGGAATGGCATGTCATACCGGAGCCGACGAATGTCGAGCCGCTGGTGGGAACATGCTCGTTGCCGTTGTCGGGAACGGTTGTGGAGCAACGAGGCGCGGATGATGCGGAGGCCGTGTTTGCGCGTCAACTTGCCGACGACATTAAGCGCGTATGCGGAGGCCGCTGGCAGGTGGCCTCCGGAGAGGTTCAGCGGGAGGTGACTTTGCGGACCAGTCCTTCGCTCGATGACTGGTCGTACGTGCTTGAGGTCTCGCCGGACGGCGTTGTGATCACCGGTTCGGGGTTCGAAGGCGTTCGCGATGGCGTGCAGACATTGCGTCAGATTATTCGCCAGATTGGTTTGACGATACCGTGCATGGTCATCAGGGATCGGCCGGCGTTCTCGACCCGCGGTTACTATCTGGACGTGACCCGTGGCCGTGTGCCCTCTATGGCTTGGCTGAAATCGTGGGTGGATCGCCTGTGCTTCTATAAGTACAACCAATTCCAGTTGTACATCGAGCATACGTTCCAGTTCAATGGTCTTAGCGAAGTGTGGCGTGGCGCCGATCCGCTGACTTCGTCCGACATTCTCGAGCTTGATTCCTATTGCACGGCGCGTGGCATAGAGCTCGTGCCCTCCGTGTCGACGTTCGGGCACCATTACACCGCGCTGCGGACGCGGCAACTACGTGATCTGGGAGAGTTTCCGGAGGATGCGGATCGTCCTTTCAGCCTGATCGAGCGAATGACGCACCATACGCTCAACATCACCGATGAGCGGTCCTATGAGTTTTCGACATCATTGATCGATGAGCTGATGCCGTTGTTCCGTTCGCGGAAGTTCAATATCTGCGCCGATGAGACGTTTGATCTCGGCAAGGGGAGGTCGAAGCGGGAATCGGCGAAACGTGGCGTTGGCGCGATGTATGCCGATTTCGTCGAGCGCCTGTGCCGCCATGTTGATGATCGTGGGCATGATGTCATGGTGTGGGCCGATGTCGCGCTCGAGCACCCTGAGATCATCGATACGCTTCCCAAGAACATCACCTGGCTGAATTGGCAGTATGAGCCAGACGTGGATGATGGCACAACGGCCGCTCTCGCCGATGCCGGCGCGACGCAGATGGTGTGCCCGGCGGTGTGGTGCTGGAATGCGCTGATTCCGCGGATCGACGATGCATGGAATAACATCACCAGGATGGCGCGCCATGGCCGCGCCCATGATGTTTCGGGAATGCTGGTCACTGATTGGGGGGATTTCGGGCACGTCAACGATCCCCGCATGTCGGTTCCGGGCATGATCTTCGGTGCGCAGCAATCCTGGAATCCAGATGCCGAGCTCAGCGAAGCCGATATGCTGTCGCGCATATCCACTATCGAATACGGCGACCGCACTGGTGGTGTGGTCGGTGCGCTCAGGGGCGCTTCTGCCAAAGGCGGATTCTCGTGGAGCGATCTCGTCACCTACCTGGAACTGGACGACGGCCGTGGCGGATGCAATACGGAGATCGTGCGGGTCATGGGCTGTCTGGAAGCGTATCGGAATGACTTGTCGCAGTCCGGTCAGGCAAGGTTGGCGGATGCTCGCGTTTCGATGCTGCGGACGTTGCGTGACTCCATTCTTGCGGGCCGGGAATTGAACGGCAAGCTTGACGATGCAACCGAAGATATCACCCAGCTGTTCCGCGTGGCCGGTGATCCCTCCTCCGCTGCGGTCTGGTCGTTGGCCATCGACGGTCAGCGTCTGCTGAACCGTGTCGGGTTGGCGTTGTTGGCCGCGCATGGCGTGGTGCGGCAGGATGAGGCCGGAATCGATGCGGCGAAGTTGGCCGATGAACTGGAATGCTGGACCGAACGGTATTCGAGGCTCTGGCATGAGGTCAGTCGGCAGTCGGAACTGGCCCGCATCCAACACGTGGTATGGCGCGCGGCGGACGTGCTGCGTTCCATTTAGCCGGTTGCGTGGTGACGGGAGCGGCGGTGCGAGCGGGCCTGATGCAAATATGTTAAGGCTGTTGACAGTGCTGGCTCCCGTACTTATCATGGTTGCGTCCATCTCATAGGTGTGATGGATGCAACCGAAGTCATCATCGACTCAAAGGAGAGACAATGAGGAATGTCGCGATGAAGGTGGGTGCTGCGGTGTGCGCCGTGGCCTTGCTGGGTTCGCTGTCTGCATGTGGCAATAAGAAGTCGACCACGACGGCTGACGGCAAGCCGATTGTGACGGTTCTGGTCAAGAAGAACGCCAATCAGGACAAGATCGCCAACATGCAGTGGGCCAAGGACTTGGAGGCCGACTGCGATTGCAAGATCGAGTGGCAGGAAGTGACTCGAGAAGCTTGGTCACAGCAGAAGAACGCCACCTTGGCCTCTGGGGATATCGCGGACGTGAACCTTAACGGATTTAATTCCCTTGACGCCTACCAGTATTCAGGAATGTTTGAGGATCTAGGCAAGAGTCTCGACAAGTTGCCGAATATCAAGGCATTCTTTAAGGAGAAGCCGGAAGCTAAGAAATTCTCGACTGATTCCAAGGGTAGAGTCTATGCAATAGCCACTGCGCGCGGAAAATCTTATTCCGGTACGGGCCAGCATATGCTGATCAACAAGGCCTGGCTCGACAAGCTGGGTCTGCAGGTGCCGACCACGTGGGACGAGCTGGAGAACGTGCTTATGGCGTTCAAGACCCAGGACCCGAACGGCAACGGACAGGCCGACGAGATCCCGATGAACATACAGAAGCTCGGAAGCGGTTTCTCCTGGTATAGCCCGATGCTGCTGCTCAATTCCACCGGCATCCCGACCGGCTTCAACAAAGGCGTATCCACTTCTGGTTATTATGTCAAGAACGGCGTGGTCAAGAGCTTCCTGACCTCCGACGAATACAAGGAGGTCGTCAAGTACTACCACAAGCTCATCTCCGAGGGGCTGATTCCAGCGGACTGGGCCACCAAGGACGATGACGCCTACAACGCGAACCAGATTAGTGACGGCCAGATCGCGAAAACCGGCGTGGTGTTCGGTTGGTCTCCGACTGACAATTTCGGCAAGCTTAAGGACCAGTACATCGCTATGCCGGCACCTTCTGCTCCGGGCGTTTCCCCGGATGAGACCGTGTGGGATGGTTCCTCTAGCGAATTGGCTCCTGCTGGGCTGACCATTTCCGCGCATGCCGCGAACAAGGACGCTGCGCTGAAGCTGGCCAACCTGCTCTACTCCGAGAAGTACTCCGTGCAGCAGTTCCTCGGATCGTTTGGTCAGACTTTGACTAAGACCGGTGAGCATAAGTATACTGTGGACAGCGCCAAGTTAGACAAGCTGACTAAGGATAATCTTTACCCTGGTTTGTCGGAATTGCTGGTGGGTTGGATTCCCAATGAAGTCATCATTAAGGGTGATACCCACGCCGATGAACTGATTGAGGTGAACAAGGTGTACGAGGAGCAGCGCAGCCACTTCGATCCCGTCAAGGACTATATTCCCGACTACGTCAATATGGATAATATGGATCCTTCCGATTCCGCGAAGTTGAGTACAAGCAATGCGGAGATTAACAACACCGTCATGCAGAAGACCGCTGCTTGGATGGCCAAGGGCGGCATCGACGAGGAATGGGATGCCTACTGCAAGCAGCTCGACAGCATTGGCCTTCAGGATAACATCAAGATCTGGCAGAAGTGGTACGACACCTACACGAAGTGACGGTGTCGTGAGCTGCAAGGCAGTGCTTGCGACTCCGAGATGTGAGCCGCACCCGAATTGTTGAACTGGAGGAATTCGGATCAACGATCGGGTGCGGCTCGCTCATGCGGAGCGGATGCGATGTTGAGGCTGGGTCTGCCGCGGGTCCGTCGCGAACCGTTTCACCGTGGCCGAGTCCTTGCCCGGCGCCACGCAGGGCAAGCTTGACGATGCAGCCAAGGATATCGCCCCGCTGTTCCGCATCCAACGTGTGGTATGGCGCGCGGCGGACGTGCTGCGTTCCATTTAACAGGTTACGTGGTGGCGGCAGCGGCGATGTGTGGCGCGACTCACATATATGTTAAGAATGTTGACGAACTCCATCTCCCGTGCCTATCATGAATGCGTCCGTCCCGCAGATGCGGCGGATGCGCTCAAATATCATCATGTCAAAGGAGAGACGATGAGAAGGCAAACTATGGTGAAGGCGGGTGCCGTTGCGTGTGCCGTGGCCTTGCTGGGTTCGCTGTCTGCGTGTGGGGGCAGCAAGAAGTCGACCACGACGGCTGACGGCAAGCCGATTGTGACGGTTCTGGTCAAGAAGAACGCCAATCAGGAAAAGATGGCCAACATGCAGTGGGCCAAGGACTTGGAGGCCGACTGCGATTGCAAGATCGAGTGGCAGGAAGTGACTCGAGAAGCTTGGGCCCAGCAGAAGAACGCCACCTTGGCCTCTGGGGATATCGCGGATGTGAACCTGAATGGATACGGTGCTGTTGAGGCTTACCAGTATCCCGGTATGTTCGAGGATCTGAGCAAGGATCTTGACAAGCTGCCGAACGTCAAGGCCTTCTTTAAGCAGAAGCCGGATGCCAAGAAGATGTCCACTGACTCCAAAGGGCGGATTTATGCGATAGCCGATGGTCGAGGCAAGGCCTACTCCGGCACAGGTCAGCATATGCTGATCAACAAGGCCTGGCTTGACAAGCTGGGTCTGCAGGTGCCGACCACGTGGGACGAGCTGGAGAACGTGCTCAAGGCGTTCAAGACCCAGGATCCGAACGGCAACGGCCAAGCGGACGAGATCCCGATGAACATTAAGAAACTCGAAGGCAGCTATTTCACGTGGTACAGCCCGATGCTGCTGCTCAACTCCACCGGCATCGTCACCGGCTTCAACAAGGGTGTGTCTGAATACGGCTTCTACGCCAAGAACGGCGTGGTCAAGAGCTTCCTGACCTCCGATGAATACAAGGAGGTCGTCAAGTACTACCACAAGCTCATCTCCGAGGGCCTGATTCCCGCCGAGTGGGCCACCAAGGACGATGACGCCTACAACGCGGATCAGATCAGTGACGGCAAGACCGCGAAGACCGGCGTGGTGTTCGGTTGGTCTCCATCCGACAATTTCGGCAAGCTCAAGGACCAGTACATCGCTATGCCGGTGCCGTCCGCCCCGGGCGTCTCCCCGGACCAGACCGTGTGGGATGGTTCCTCCAGTGAGTTGTCCCCTGCAGGACTGTCGATTTCCTCCCACGCCGCGAACAAGGACGCCGCGCTGAAGCTGGCCAACCTGCTGTACTCCGAGAAGTACTCCGTGCAGCAGTTCCTCGGCTCCTTCGGCAAGGCAATAACCAAGACTGGTGAGCATGAGTACACCGTGGATAATGACAAGCTGAGCCAGTTGACCGGTGACAACCAGTATCCTGGCCTGTCGGAATTGTTGGTGGGCTGGATTCCTGATGAAGCTACTATCAAGGGCGATACTCACGCCGATGAATTGATTGAAGTGAACAAGGTGTACGAGGAGCAGCGCAGCCACTTCGATCCCGTCAAGGACTATATTCCCGACTACGTCAATATGGATAATATGGATCCTTCCGATGCGACGAAGCTGAACACTAATAATGCCGAGATTTTCAATACCACTATGCAGAAAACTGCTACTTGGATGTCCAAGGGTGGCATTGACGAAGAATGGGATGCCTACTGCAAGCAGCTCAACAGCATTGGTCTACAGGAGAGCACCAAGATCTGGCAGAAGTGGTACGACACCTACACGAAGTGACGGTGCCGTGAGCGCAAGCTTGTTGCAAGGCAGTGCTTGCGACTCCGAGATGTGAGCCGCACCCGAATTGTTGAACTGGAGGAATTCGGATCAACGATCGGGTGCGGTTCGCTCATGCGGAGCGGATGCGATGTTGAGGCCGGGTCTGCCGCGGGTCAGGTAGATCATGGTGCTGGAGCAGTCCATGTTCCCGAAGCCGCGGGAGTGGGTTTTGACGTGCTGCGTTCTGTTTAGTGGATTACATGGTGGCGGGAATGACTATGTGTGGCGCGACTCACATATATGTTAAGAATGTTGACGAACTCCATCTCCCGTGCCTATCATGAGTGCGTCCGTCCCGCAGATGCGGCGGACGCGCTCAAATATCATCATGTCAAAGGAGAGACGATGAGGAGACAAACCGTGATGAAGGCGGGTGCCGTTGCGTGTGCCGTGGCCTTGCTGGGTTCGCTGTCTGCGTGCGGCGGCGACAAGGAGCCGACCACGACCGCTGATGGCAAGCCGATTGTAAGTGTCTTAATAGTCAAGAGACCCAGTACGGATAAAATCGCCAACATGCAGTGGGCCAAGGACCTTGAGGCCGACTGCGACTGCAAGATCGAGTGGCAGGAGGTCAGTGAGGACGCCTGGGCCCAGCAGAAGAACGCCACCTTGGCCGCGGGCAAGCTTGCGGATATAAGCCTCCACGCCTTTGGAGTGCCTGATGCTGCTCAATATCCAAGCATGTTTGAGGATCTGAGCAAGGATCTTGACAAGCTGCCGAACGTCAAGGCCTTCTTTAAGCAGAAGCCGGATGCCAAGAAGCTTATCACCGATCCTGACGGTCACATATATGCCCTGCCTTCGTCCCGAGGCAAGTCCTATTCCGGATCTGGTCAAAATATGATGATCAACAAGGCCTGGCTCGACAAGCTGGGTCTGCAGGTGCCGACCACGTGGGACGAGCTGGAGAACGTGCTCAAGGCGTTCAAGACCCAGGATCCGAACGGCAACGGCCAAGCGGACGAGATCCCGATGAACATCAAGAAGCTTGACAGCTACTTCTCTTGGTATAGCCCGATGCTGCTGCTCAACTCCACCGGCATCGTCACCGGTTTCAACAAGGGGCCGACGGTTACCGGCTATTATGCGGATAACGGCGTGGTCAAAAGCTTCCTGACCTCCGACGAATACAAGCAGGTCATCAAGTATTACCACAAGCTCATCTCCGAGGGGCTGATTCCAGCGGACTGGGCCACCAAGGCTCTCGACGCGTATGATTCGGATCAGACCAGTGATGGAAAGACCGCGAAGACCGGTGTGTCGTTCGGGTGGTCGCTGGATGCGAGTTTCGGAACGCTCAAGGATCAATACATCGCCATGCCGGTGCCGTCCGCCCCGGGCGTCTCCCCGGACAAGACCGTGTGGGATGGCTCGTCCAGCGAATTTGACGGCAACAAACTTTCCATCTCGTCGCATGTTGCGAACAAGGACGCTGCGCTGAAGCTGGCCAACCTGCTCTACTCCGAGAAGTACTCCGTGCAGCAGTTCCTCGGCTCGTTTGGACAGCTGGTTACTGATAACGGCAACCATCAATACACCGTGGATGCAGAGAAGACCAGTCAGCTGATGAAAGACAACCTCTTCCCCGGTCTGTCTGATCGGTTTACGGGTTGGATTCCCGACGAAGTCTCCATTAAGGGCGATACCAATGCTGATGATTTGCTTGAGGTGAATAAAGCATATGATGAGCAGCGCAGCCACTTCGATCCCGTCAAGGATTACATTCCGGACTATGTGAACCCCAGCCCCGAAGACAATAACAAGCTGAGTAGCAATAATACCCAGATTCTCAACGTCGTTATGCAGAAGACCGCCACCTGGATGTCCAAGGGCGGCATCGACGGGGAGTGGGATGCGTATTGCAAGCAGCTCGACAGTCTTGGTCTGCAGGAGAACGTGAAGATCTGGCAGAAGTGGTACGACACCTACACGAAGTGACGGTGTCGTGAGCGCGGACCTGTTGCAAGGCAGTGCTTGCGACTCCGAGATGTGAGCCGCACCCGAATTGTTGGACTGGAGGAATTCGGATCAACGATCGGGTGCGGTTCGCTCATGCGGAGCGGATGCGGCGTTGTCTCGCGTACCAGACAAACACAAATACAACAAGGAGATTCACAGTATGAATCAGTTTCGTGGGGTCATTCCCCCGGTCGTCACTCCGTTGACCGCGGATCATCGTCTCGATGTGGAGAGCTACAGGCGCTCGATCGACCGCATGATTGGGGCCGGGGTCAATGGACTTTTCGTTCTCGGATCCTCAAGCGAAGTCGTATTCTCCACGGATGAGCGACGTCGTGAGATACTGGCCGCGGCCATTGAGATTGCCGGCGGCCGAGTGCCGGTGCTGGCGGGGTGCATCGACACGGAGACCAATCGCGTGATCGAGCATGCTCGTGCGGCTCGCGAGATGGGAGCCGCCGCCATCGTGGCCACGGCGCCGTTCTACGCATTGGGCGGCGTGGCGGAGATCGAGAGGCATTTCCGTCTGATTCACGCCGCGGTGCCTGAATTGCCGCTGTTCGCATACGACATCCCCGTATGCGTGCATACCAAGCTGCCCAATGATCTGCTGATCCGCTTGGGGCGTGATGGCGTGCTGGCCGGGGTGAAGGACTCGTCGAACGATGATGTGGCGTTCCGTTTCCTGATTGGGGACAACGAGGAGAACGGCCATCCGCTGACGTTGCTGACCGGTCAGGAAGTCGTCGTCGATGGCGCGTACATGGCCGGTGCGGACGGCAGCGTGCCCGGTCTGGCCAATGTGGACCCATATGGCTATGTTGCGATGTGGAACGCCTACCGGAACGGTGATTGGGATTCGGTGCGCAAGGAGCAGAATAAGCTCGCCGCATTGATGCGAATCGTCCTGGCGCCGTCCGGCGTCCAGGGATTCGGTTCCGGCGTGGGCGCGTTCAAGACCGCGATGGCATTGCTGGGCGTGTTCGACACCAACCAGATGCCCGAACCGGTGTTGGCGTTGCATGGCGACAATGTGAAAGCCATTGCGGACGTGTTGCGTGCATGCGGTTTCGAGCTTGCGCGCACGGTGGAACAGGTCGATGCGTCCACCGAGTGATGATGACGTGCCATCCCGCGGACCTTCTCCTTCCCCCAACCCATGTAGGTCCACGGGATGGCACACCGCAATGTTGCGGAATGCGCCGGGGTGCCGTTTGTCCGTGAACGGAGATTGTCCGTGGACGCCGGGTGGCATCAAGGCGATGAACAGGAGTGAGCGAATATGACGGAGAACGGGATGATGAATACGAACAATACTGTGTGCGGCGCGAACCATGACGGAGCGATGAGTCTGGCGGCCCCAGGCGATTACGGTGTGGCCTGCTACCGGATTCCGGCCCTTGCCGAGGCGCCCAACGGCTGGATCCTCGCGGCGTTCGATGCGCGGCCCCATAACTGCCAGGATGCCCCGCAAGCCAATTCGATCGTGCAGCGTATCTCCAAAGACGGCGGCCGGTCATTCGAGCCGCAGCATGTTGTGGCCGCCGGGCATGATGGCGTCGACAAATACGGGTATTCCGATCCGTCCTATGTGGTGGACCGGCAGACGGGAGAGGTGTTCCTGTTCTTCGTCAAATCCTATGACGCCGGTTTCGGAACCTCCCAGGCGGGCGTCGATCCCTCTGCGCGTACGGTGCTTCAGGCCGCCGTCACCAGTTCCATCGACAATGGCGTGACGTGGAGCGAGCCGCGCATCATCACCGCCGACATCACGAACAGCGAATCATGGATTTCACGGTTCGCTTCTTCCGGTGCCGGCATCCAGCTCACGTATGGCGAGCATGCGGGGCGCCTGATTCAGCAGTACACCATCAAGGAGCTCGACGGCCGCTACCGTGCGGTATCGGTCTTCTCCGACGATCACGGCGCAACCTGGCATGCGGGCACCCCCGTCGGCGATCACATGGACGAGAACAAAGTCGTGGAACTTTCCGATGGCCGTGTGATGCTGAACTCGCGTTCCTCCGATGGAAATGGTTGCCGCTATGTCGCCATCTCCCGGGACGGTGGTGCCACGTATGGTCCGGTGACCCGTGAAACGCAGCTGCCCGATCCCGAGAACAACGCGCAGATTGCCCGTGCGTTCCCCGATGCCCCCGAAGGGTCGGCGCAGGCCAAGGTCCTGCTGTATTCCTCCTCGTCGCCTTCGGACAGGATCGATGGTCTGGTGCGCGTCTCGATCGATGACGGCAAGACCTGGAGTGCCGGCCGACGGTTCACGACAGGGCCGATGGCGTATTCGGTGATCGCCGCATTGAGCCACAAGGCCGGCGGCGGCTATGGCCTGCTGTATGAAGGTGATAATAATAACATTATGTACACCCGTATCTCGCTCGACTGGCTCAACGGCCAGCTGAACGTCGACGGAATCGGCGGTTTTCCGCTGTCTGATGAGGGAGGGTGCTGAGGCATAGCGAAACGGTGCCGATATTTCATATATGTTAAGGACGTTGACAAAATATCTCCCGAGACTTATCCTAGGTGCGTCCACCTCGCAGACGTGGCGGGCGCATCCAGGATCATAATTTCAAAGGAGAGACAATGAGAAGAAGAACCGCACTGAAGGCGGGCGCCATCACGTGCGCCGTCGCCTTGCTGGGTTCGCTGGCTGCATGCGGCGGCAGCAAGGAGCCGACCACGACCGCCGACGGCAAGCCGATCGTGAGCGTTCTGGTCGTGAAGAGGCCGGCCACGGACAAGATCGCCAACATGCAGTGGGCCAAGGACCTCGAGGCCGACTGCGACTGCAAGATCGAGTGGCAGGAGGTCAGCGAGGACGCCTGGGCCCAGCAGAAGAACGCCACCCTGGCCGCGGGCAAGATTGCGGACGTCAGCCTCCATGCGTTCTTCCCCGCCAACGCCGCGCAGTTCCCGGGCCTGTTCGAGGATCTGAGCAAGGATCTCGACAAGATGCCGAACGTCAAGCAGTTCTTCAAGGAGAAGCCGGACGCGCAGAAACTCACCACCGATCCCGAAGGCCACATGTACGCCCTGCCTTCGTCCCGAGGCAAGTCCTACTCCGGCACTGGCCAGCACATGTTCATCAACAAGACCTGGCTTGACAAGCTGGGCCTGCAGGTGCCGACCACGTGGGACGAGCTGGAGAACGTGCTCAAGGCGTTCAAGACCGAGGATCCGAACGGCAACGGCCAGGCCGACGAGATTCCGATGAACATCAGGAAGCTCGACAGCTACTTCACCTACTACAGCCCGATGCTGCTGCTCAACTCCACCGGCATCGTCACCGGCTTCAACAAGGGCGCGTCCCCGACCGGCTTCTACGCCAAGAACGGCGTGGTCAAGAGCTTCCTGACCTCCGACGAATACAAGGAGGTCGTCAAGTACTACCACAAGCTCATCTCCGAGGGCCTGATTCCCGCCGACTGGGCCACCAAGACGTTCGATGCGTGCGATACCGACCAGCTCAGCGACGGCAAGACAGCGAAGACCGGCGTGTCGTTCGGATGGTCCCAGGATGCGAGCTTCGGAACGCTCAAGGATCAGTACATCCCCATCCCGGTGCCATCCGCCCCGGGCGTCTCCCCGGACAAGACCGTGTGGGACGGCTCCTCCGCCGAGTTCGAAGCCGATAGGTTCTCCCTGTCCTCCCACGCCGCCAACAAGGACGCCGCGCTGAAGCTGGCCAACCTGCTCTACTCCGAGAAGTACTCCGTGCAGCAGTTCCTCGGCTCCTTCGGCAACCTGGTCACCGATGACGGCAACCGCCACTACACCGTGGACGAAGACAAGTACACCAAGGCGATGGGCGACAACCTCTTCCCGGGCCTGGCCGATCGTTTCTCCGGCTGGATTCCCGATGGTGTCACCATCAAGGGTGATGTCGACGGCGACAACCTGCTTGAGGCGAACAAGCCGTACGAGGAGCAGCGCAGCCACTTCGATCCCGTCAAGGACTACATTCCGGACTACGTGAACCCCGATCCGACGGACAGTAATACACTGACCAATAACAATGCACAGATTTCCAATGTTGTTATGCAGAAGACTGCTACTTGGATGTCCAAGGGTGGTATTGACGAGGAGTGGGATGCGTATTGCAAGCAGCTCGACAGTCTTGGTCTGCAGGAGAACGTGAAGATCTGGCAGAAGTGGTACGACATCTACACGAAGAAGTGATGTAGCGGTTCCGCCGTTGCATGAGCGGGTCGTCCCGTCCGTCGCGCGTTCGCGTGGCGGGCGGGACGGCGGGGGAAGGATTTTTTATGTCTGTGGTGAAACAGGGTGAAGTGGTGGATAACGCGTTGGCGGCTCGTTCCGCGCCGTTGCCGGTGCGGTTGGGGCGTCATTTCCGTCGGTACGGCGCGTTGTGGTTGATGACGTTGCCGGCGTTGGTGTTCGTCGGTCTGTTCGCGTACGTGCCGATGTACGGTCTTCGTCTCGCGTTCTATGATTTCGATCCGGTCGAGGGTCTGATGGGCGGCAGGTTCGCGGGGCTGCGGTATTTCGAGCAGTTCTTCCGGTCGGGCATGTTCGTGAACATCATGGTCAACACGTTGCGGATCAGCCTGTGGACGCTGGTCATGGGGTTCATCGCCCCGATCGTGCTGGCGTTGCTGATCAACCAGATCTCGTCGTCGAAGATCAAGGGGTTCGTGCAGACGGTGACGTATATGCCGCACTTCATCTCGACGGTCGTGATCGTGTCGATGATCAACATCTTCCTGTCGCCGAGCACGGGCATGATCGGGCGCCTGTTCCCGGGCACCGACCTGTTGGGCGAGCCGGGGCTGTTCACGCCGATCTACTGGATCAGCGAGGTGTGGCAGCATATGGGTTGGAACTGCATCATCTATCTGGCGGCGTTGAGTTCGGTGGACCTGTCCCTGTACGAGGCCGCGAAGATCGACGGGGCCGGTCGTCTGCAGCTCATCCGCTACGTCGACATCCCGGCGATCATGCCGACGGTGGGCATCATGCTGATCATGAACATGGGTTCCGTGCTCAACGTGGGCTTCGAGAAGGTGCTGTTGATGCAGAACCCGATGAACCTGTCCGTGTCGGAGGTCATCGCGACGTACACGTACCGCATGGGTATTCTGGGCAACCAGTTCAGCTACACGACGGCCATAGGCCTGTTCAACACCGTGGTCAACTTCTTCTTCCTGGTGCTCGCCAACTTCATTTCGAAGAGGGCGTCGGACACCAGCATCTTCTAGCGGGCGGGAGGGTCCATTATGACAAGCACATCCATCAATCCGGCGCCGGTCCGCGGCGCGGGGTCGGACGACATCCCGTTCAACCCGAAGCTGAGGCAGAGGAGGAGCGTGTCCGACTGGGTCGTCGACATCGTGATCTGGCTGTTGATCGCGTTGGTCGTGGTGGCGATCGTCTATCCGATCTGGTTCATCGTGATCGCCTCGGTCTCGGACCAGACGATGGTCAGCCAGGGCAAGGTGTTCCTGTTGCCCGCGAAGATGAACTTCGGCGGTTACGCCAAGGTGTTCACCGATTCGAGGATCTGGGTCGGCTACCGCAACACCATCTTCTATTCGGTGGCGGGCACGGCCCTGAACATGCTGGTCACGATCCCGGCGGCGTTCGCGTTGTCTCGCCGCGAGTTCAAGCCGCGCCGCGTGATCCTGTTCCTGATGACGTTCACGATGTTCTTCTCGGGCGGCATGATCCCGAGCTTCCTGCTGTACAAGCAGTTGGGTCTGCTGAACTCGGTGTGGGTGTTCATCCTTCCGGGCGCGGTGAGCGTGTGGAACCTGATCGTGGCGCGTTCGTTCTTCGAGAGCTCGATCCCGGAGAGCCTGCACGACGCCGCGCAGATCGACGGCTTGGGGTATTTCGGGTATTTCCTGCGGATCGTGCTGCCGTTGAGCTCCGCGATCCTGGCGGTGATGACGTTGTATTACTTCGTGGGTCATTGGAACGACTTCTTCACCGGCTTGGTGTACATCCGCGACGCGGACAAGCTGCCGTTGCAGAACGTGCTGCGTTCCATCCTGTTGTCGAACCAGACGAACATCACCGGTCAGAGTTCGGGTGGCATGGACGTGGTGCAGCAGCGTGATTTCGCGAACCAGATCAAGTACGGCGTGATCATCGTGTCGACGTTGCCGTTGCTGGTGTTGTATCCGTTCCTGCAGAAGTATTTCAACAAGGGCGTGATGATCGGTGCCGTGAAGGGCTGATCGTCGGGGGGTTTCGTTGCACGACACACAACGAAACCCCTTTGTTCATTCGGCCGTCGCGCGTTTCCCCGGTCGCCCGTCGTGGTGCCGCATATTGTTAGGCATGTTGACAAAATGCTGCGAAGAGGCATATATTACCTAATGTCCGTCTCACGGTTGTGATGGACGCTTATAGTGTTTTCATTCTGCAGAAAGGGAGAATGATGAGAAGAACCGCGATGAGGGTGGGCTCTGCTGTGTGCGCCGTTGCCTTGCTGGGTTCGCTGGCTGCATGCGGCGGCGACAAGAAGCCGACCACGACCGCCGACGGCAAGCCGATCGTGAGCGTCCTGGTTGCGAAGGAACCCAATCAGGACAAGATCGCCAACATGCAGTGGGCCAAGGACCTCGAGGCCGACTGCGACTGCAAGATCGAATGGCAGGAAGTCGATAACGGAGATTTCGCGAATCAGCGCAATACCACGCTGAGCGCCGGCGACATTCCGGACATCAGCCTCCATGCCTTCAGCTTCGTGTACGCGGAGCAGTTCTCCAACCTGTTCGAGGATCTGAACCAGGATCTCGACAAGCTGCCGAACGTCAAGGCGTTCTTCAAGGAGAAACCGGACGCGCAGAAGCTCAATACCGATTCCAAGGGCCACCTGTACACGCTCCCCAATGCCCACGGCAAGAACAATGCCGGCACTGGCCAGCTCATGATGATCAACAAGGCCTGGCTTGACAAGCTGGGGCTGCAGGTGCCGACCACGTGGGACGAGCTGGAGAACGTGCTCAAGGCGTTCAAGACCGAGGATCCGAACGGCAACGGCCAGGCCGACGAGATTCCGATGAACATCAAGAAGCTCGACCCGTTGTACTACACCTGGCACAGCCCGATGCTGCTGCTCAACTCCACCGGCATCCCGACCGGCTTCAACAAGGGCGTGTCCACATACGGCTTCTATGCCAAGAACGGCGTGGTCAAGAGCTTCATGACCTCCGACGAATACAAGCAGGTCATCAAGTACTACCACAAGCTCATCTCCGAGGGCCTGATCCCCGCCGACTGGGCCACCAAGGACGATGACGCCTACAACGCGGATCAGACCAGCGACGGCAAGACCGCGAAGACCGGCGTGGTGTTCAGCAGCTCCATCTCCGATACCTTCGGCGATCTGAAGGACCAGTACATCACCATCCCGGTGCCATCCGCCCCGGGCGTCTCCCCGGACAAGACCGTGTGGGACGGCTCCTCGAGCGAATTCGACGCCGCCGGCCCCGCCGTCTCCGCGCGCGCCGCCAACAAGGACGCCACGCTGAAGCTGCTCAACCTGATGTACTCCGAGAAGTACTCCGTGCAGCAGTTCTACGGCTCCTTCGGCAAGACCGTGACCAAGACCGGTGAGCACGAATACACCGTGGACAACGACAAGCTTATCGAGATGCGCAAGAAGAACACCTCCCCGAGCCTGTCCTACCCCGCCGGCTGGATTCCCGACGAGGTCACCATCAAGGGCGATGCCGGTAGCGACGCCCTGTACCAGGCGAGCAAGGTGTATGAGAAGCAGCGCAGCAACTTCGATCCCGTCAAGGACTACATTCCGGACTACGTGAACCCGGACGCGGACGACAACACCACGTTGGCCAGCAACTACAACCAGATTTCCAACGTCGCCATGCAGAAGACTGCTACTTGGATGTCCAAGGGTGGTATTGACGAGGAGTGGGATGCGTATTGCAAGCAGCTCGACAGTCTTGGTCTGCAGGAGAACGTGAAGATCTGGCAGAAGTGGTACGACATCT
>NZ_VULV01000007.1:0-144601 GCF_009696495.1 Bifidobacterium sp. WCA-178-WT-4B
TGGCCGCCTACCTGACCCACTACAATGAAACCAGGATCAAGAAGTCACTGGACTGGATGAGCCCCGTGCAATACCGCAGAAGTCTTGGACTGGCCGCCTGACCGTCCAAAAAAACATCCGCACCCCCTTCATTGCAAAAAAAGGCAATTCTTTTCACGCGTTCACATCCTTATATACATTGTGGTTGTTACCTTTTCCGCACAGCCGTTTAAAACTCACAAAGATGACGAGAAAAACGGTAGTGCAACACAAAGAAAGACAAAAACATGGCAACGAACGCCTTACATTGGCCTTACAAGGCACATCCAATTAACATTAAACGCGGAATTTACTACGGCATGCTCGACTTGATGGGCGGCGGCTGGAACAATATCGTCTCCGGCGTTATCTTCGCCTACCTGACACTGGCTCAGGGTTTCAATCCCGTCATCGCTGGCAGCATCGCAGCAGCAGGCCGTATCGTGGACTGCATCTGGAATCTTTTCCTTGGCCTCATCACCGATAATTTCTACACGACCAAGCTCGGACAGAAGTTCGGACGCCGTCATTTCTTCCTGGTGACAGGTCTTATCCTCTTCACCTGTGTGTTCCCGCTATTCTGGATTTCGTCCACTAGCTGGCTGTACTACCTTGCGGTCTATGTCGCGATGGAGATCATCATCGCCATGCTGATCGTCCCGTGGGAGTGCCTGCCTACGGAAATGACTCGCGATTACAAGGAACGTACCGTGCTGTCCGGTTCTCGTATGGTCATTTCCTCAACCGGAACTGCAATCGTGTTCATTATCCTTGCTGTGCTTAAGCAGGCGAACAACCCCAACGCATACCTCGTCGCAGGCATCGCTTGGACCATCCTGTTCGTCATCGCCATCGCCATCTCCACCTTCGGCACCTGGGAACGCCCAATTACCGACGAGTTCATTGAGGAACATACAAACCAGCCTAAGGTGAAGATCAGCGACTTCATCAAGAATTCCATTCACGAATACGCAGAGACCTTCCATAACAAGGCATTCCGCACCCATCTTGCGGTGTACCTGTTGTCCTTCACCGGCAAAGATTTGTTTTCCACCTTGCTACCGACTTTCATTGTGTGCTGCATTACCGGTGCCGGAGAAAGCTGGCCTTGGACGCTCCAAGCTCTATCCATCGTCGGTATTCCGGTGACCATCGTCGCAACGAAGCTCATGGTGGTGAAGGGCCCGAGGTTCATTTTCCGTCTGAGCTATATTAGCATCATCGCGGCAATGGTAGTCTACATCGCGGTCTACCTGCTGAATATTCACAACCCGTTCTGGATTTTCATCATCGCTTCGCTAGTCTACCAGTGCGGTCGAGCCCTGCTGGAATTCACCCCTTGGAACCTGTTCCCGTTCATGCCGGATGTTGATTACATCATGACGCGTGGCGACCGTGCCGGTCTGTACGCATCCGTGATGACCTTCTTCCGTAAGTCCACTGGAGCAATCGCCACTTGGATCGCCGGCATTCTACTGGAGTTCACAGGCTATAACTCCGCGACTATGAAGAACTACGAGACCACCCCAGCTCAGGTACGTTTCAGTATCACGCTCATCTTCTTCTTGGGCACCGTGATGCTGATTGCGTATGCTCTGTGGCTCTCCAGGCACATCTACCTCGATGCCGATACGCACGCCGTACTGAAGAGCGAAATCGAGCGTCTTGAAAATGGCGGAGATAAGAAGGATGTGTCCGATGAGGCGCGTCTGGTCTGCGAGGAACTGACCGGACATCCTTATGAATCCCTGTGGCCGGAGACCTCTTCCGTCAAGAAGTGATTCCCTCTCCACTTGAAGATTGATATAAGAAGGTGGTAGGTAAAAAATGAACCGCACCCCGATTGTTGGATTGAGGAAATTCAGATTCGATAATCGGAGGTGCGGTTCTTTCGTATGCGTGAGGATTGAAGGAAACACTACGACGATGGGTTCCGGCGCGAGGCGCTGGAACCCATCAAGGCCGGAGCCGGCGGGGACACGCTCGCCAGACGGCTTGCCATGCCCAGACGGACCGCGGAAAAATGGATCATACGTACAGGTCCGGTGGCGAGGAGGCGGTCATGGGAGGCAACGGCGGCAGACGCTACGACTGGGAGACGAAGGTCGCCGCCGCGCGCGACCACGTCGAGAACGGCATGACCAAGACGGAGGTCATGGCCAAGTATGCGATCGCAAGTGTGTCTGTTCAATAGAAGTTAGGCCGAATGCGGGATAAGGGGCTGCGAACGTTTTCTTGGAGACTGAGCGAAAGGTTTTTCGTATGTTCAGTCTTGAGGAACGAGAGCGTGCGGTGGGCCTGTATTTCACCACGCCGATGACCACGGCCCAGGTGGTGGAGCACCTGGGTTATCCGACCAGGCAGTGCCCGGAACGCCGGCTGGCAAAGGATCCCCGGTATGCTGGCCATATGGCCAAACCCATCATCCCCCTGGAGACACGGCTGAAGGCGATCGAACCGGTGCTGGGCGGCATACAGCAGAAACAGGCCGCCGAACGGCTCGGCGCGGGCGTCGGCGCGGTGCATGGCTGGGTCAGGGCGTACCGCAAGGGCGGCATGGCCGCGTTGCGGCCCCAAAACGGGAACGCCGCGCAGGGCAATAAGCCCGCTGACTCCCGTCGCCGGCCGTCCGCAGCCGATGATGATGACGCGGAGGCTTTGCGTCGCAGGGTCGAGGAGCTGGAGTTGGAGAACGCGTTGATGCGGGAGGTGGCGGAGGTCCGTAGAAAAAAGACCCAGGCGCCGACCTTGATAACGCCCGTCTTCTTGCGCAGATTCGGTTGTGAGTTCCGATGAAAAGGACATGGCCCGGCTTTGGTACGATTTTCAGTCGCTTACACATGAAAACCGCGAATGGAAAGAGGCCGGGAACCATGCCCAAGGAAATCATACAGTTCGATCAGGCCATGTTCGAGTCCAGGCTCGACCGGATGGTGCGCAAGAAGGTCGAGCAAACCATCGACCTGATGCTTGACGCGGAGGTCGACGAAATCGCCAACGCCGCCAGATACGAGAGAAGCGGCGACAGGAAGGCCTTCCGCGCCGGCCACTACGACCGCCACCTGACCGCCAAGGCCGGCAAGCTGAACCTTCGGGTCCCGAAGCTGAAGGGCGAGGTGTTCCGCAGCCAGGTGATCGAGCGCTGCCGGCGACGTGAGGAAAGCGTCGAGGAGGCGCTCATGGAGATGTACATGGCCGGCGTCTCCACGCGCCGCGTGGACGACATCAGCCAACTTCTGTGGGGCGACGGTAGTGCCCGTGAATAAGTTAGGTCATCTTTATCGTAAGGCGAAGTACAGAGACAGTGGCCCGTTTCTCAAGACACACCGTAACAAATATAGCGGCTGGAAGTCCAGCCGCTATAAGGTCACCGATACCGTCTTTCACCGAATCGGTGTGTCAAGGTGTCGCAACATCCATCCGGCAATCTGTTCAGGACGCATGGACTCAAACGAGTACTGATCACTTGAGCGAGCTCCTAATCGCAATGCGCCAAAGAAGGAACGCCGTAGTACCGGATCGGCACCGCCGTGCCCACCTTCGTCAAGATGTCCATGATCAGTCGTAACGCACACCAACCAATCCTCGTCCGGATAATTGGACGAACGACGTTCGACTGCATCAAGTATTTCACCGACATGCTCATCCACACGGGATAGCGCGGATTCGTATTCCTCGCTAATACCACCATACAAATGACCAGCCTCATCCACCTCACCAAGATAGATGAAGGAGACATCGGCGGGATCATTACATATTGATATCACCGCAAACCGTGCAATTTCACTGTCGGCAAGACGGTACCCATACGTCTCACCATCGCGTACCACCAAACGGTGATGACAAGAGATAATCTGATCGTTGCGTGTTGCAATAACCGGACCAGGACCTGCAGGATCCACCAATGGGGGCCAACTTGAAGCGGCAACCGTTTTCATCATCGGATGAGCAACAGCCGCACGTGTCAGAAAATCGGGGCACTCGTATAAACGATTTCCACGGAAGGTGTTGTCCTGCACCCCATGCTGAGCATGAGTGGTGCCCGTAAGTATCGATGACCATCCCGGCCCTGATATAGTAGGCACTTCCATTGTCATTTCAGCCGAAGATCCATTATTGAGAATCCGATTAATATTCGGTGCGTGATTTTCTTTACGCACAATGTCAAGGCGTACTCCGTCCACACCAATAAGGAGAAGTTTTTGTTGCATAGAAAGTCCTTTCGCAGAATCCCGCGGATTCCGTAATTCGTTGTGACGATTTTTATCGGTAGAGGCGGAATTAAGCAACACACTCGACTCTTCGCGCTGTGCATAACATAGGCTCGTCGGCAATCCTCACCATTACCGAGCATCCCGGAGTGAACAGCTGTGCGTCCTTCGACGGCAAATCTACACGAAGATGCAATCCGTCACCCATGGCAACCATTACACTGGTGAATGCGCCACGCAATACAGTTGATGTAACCGTTCCCAATACAGCATCGTGATCATTGAGGTCATCATTGGCAATTTGCAAACGCAGCTCCTCCGGCCTGACGAACACATCAACAGGACCGGGGTTCAACGTCGCCGCACCGGCTGCTGCGTGTACAGGCACGCGACAACCAATCGTCTGTGCCGTTCCATCGGTCGACAACACGCCAGGCAGCACATTCATAGATCCGACAAACCCTGCTACAAACGCAGTGGCAGGCGAATGATAGATTTCTGCAGGCGTTCCAACTTGTTCGAAGCGTCCGTTGTACATAACAGCAATCCGGTCGGCCATCACAAGAGCTTCCTCTTGATCATGCGTAACCATTATGGTCGTGGTATGAGTTTCTAATTGCAAAGCACGGATTTCGTCCCGCAACTGCACACGCACCTTGGCATCAAGAGCCGACAAGGGCTCGTCGAGCAATAAAACTCGCGGTTTAGTGGCCAAAGCACGAGCCAACGCCACGCGCTGTTGCTGACCGCCTGATAGCTGCGCTGGATAACGATCTGCGTAATCAGCCAACCCCACACTAGCCAGTAGCTCAACGGCGCTGCTTTTCGCCTCTGTCTTGGCCACATGTCGTATGCTGAGCCCATACATGACGTTTTCGACCGCGTTCAAATGGGGGAACAGCGAGTAGGCTTGAAACACCAGTCCGATGTCACGACGATTTGTCGGCACACCGCTCACATCAACATCATCCAGTAACACTGAACCCTGATCTGCGGCTTCAAAACCAGCGATTATGCGCAGCAATGTACTCTTGCCGCAACCCGAAGGTCCCAGCAATGCGACTAACTCACCGGAATGAATATTGAGGTCAAGTCCATTGAGCACCTTCGTAGTCCCGAAGGATTTAGTCACATTACGCAACGTGACGGATGTCCCCTGTGGTAAAGAACTCACAGCAACTGTCGTCATTTGTTTTCCTTACTACTGTATTGTGCGGTTTTATGTTTGCCAGTTCCTCCAACCATTGACAGCAGTCCAAGCAGTATCCATGTGACCATAATCGTGATGAAGGCCAACGCTGCAGCCGAGTGCGGATGCGCAGTACCAACCTGCGAAAGAATCACAGGAAATGTAGTCTTGAGCAAAAGCTGAGCAATAGCAAATTCACCTAAAACAATTGCGCATCCCAACAACGATGCCGACATGATGGCACTGCGAAGGTTAGGCAGGATGGCACGCACCAACGTGGTAACCGCACCTGCCCCCAATGATGAACTCGCATCCCAAAGCGTGCGCACATCAACAACCCGAATGCCCGCATCAAGGGAACGGTACACGAATGGCATTATCACCACCATATAGAGAGGAACTAAGCCCAGTGGACTATTTAACGCCTGAGGCAGGATGATGCGATACAAAGGCCCCACAGCACTGACTAAGGCAATGGCAGGCACTACGTATGGCAACACGGAGAAGCCCTCCGCCACAGGCAACATCTGCGGTGCTTTTAAATGTAAAATTAACAAAGTTGGCAACATAAGCACCAAAGAAAGCAGACACGTCATTAAGGCCAGTCCAATGCTGAGAGCAATCGACTCACCAATACCAGGCATGTGAACAATCTCCATCAACGGATCAAAAGTGATGAAGGTGCCGGGCAAATGGATTCCGAACCAAAGCGAAGCGAGAAGAGGTAACAGGAAAAACACCGCGCAAACGCTTAATACTATTGTCTGCCCCACATACCTCGGATGGTTCCGTCGAACGTCGGAAAACGCATTTCCCGCAAAACATTTGGCACCACTAGCGGAATCGTGGTTCGTCTCGGCACCAATCCGCGATTCCGACTTTACTGACGAGACGGCCTTCGAATCAGTAGTCACTGCAGCCATTTCGCAGTTCTCCTTTCAAGCACAGAACGCATGATAAAGGCCACGAGGATGATGGCAATCATTCCGACAATGAGCGCAGCACCAAAATTCTCATCCACAAATACGTTGCCTGTCAGGAAGACGCCCACCATAATGGCAATAAGATTCGCCGACCCTCCGCTGAGTGCATAGGCAGTAGCATAGGCAGCAAAGGCATTGGCAAACAGAAGCAACATAGTGCCAATTATCGCGGGTGTCAGAACTGGAATGGTCACACGCATCAGCGTCTGCAAGGCACTGGCACCCAATGCAGCGGAGGATTCCGACCACTCTTTCTTTAAACCTAAGATAGGCGGCATAATGAGTACAGCCATCAAAGGAATCTGAAAGTATAAATAAACCACGGTCAATCCCCAGAAGGAGGACAAATCAAGGAACTTCGAGATATCGACACCGCTGACATTCCGAATAGCCACAGTCAGCACTCCCTCGGTACCCATCAATGCGATAAAGGCGAAGGCCAGCGGGACGCCACCTAGTTGGGAGGCTACAGCTGAAAATGAGAGCATAATCTTGGCCAGCCATCGTGGCTTGGTAGCCGTGCAGAGCGCCCATGCCAGCAGTAGACCCAGCAGGCCACCCAATAAAGCAGTGACCAAAGATAATTTAATGGTGTTCACGTAGGCATTAAGGTATTCAGGAGCAAAAATGCCTCGCAACGGCTGCAACGACCATGCTCCGGAACTATCATGTAGACTTCGCCAGAAATTAAACAGCACTGGGATGACCAGAAACAAGGTCATGAATACTGCGAACGGCAGCAGCCCTAGCCATCCAATGAGCTTCGTACGCGACACGCCTTGCTTAGCCCGTTGCCGCTTAGAGGAGGCATCCCCGGTAACGTTCATCATGATAATTACGCCACTCCACTCTGCATCTCATGATGCCTTATTCGAAGTTAGCGACTTGACTGCCCCAGTTCTTGACCACCAACTGCGACATCTTGTTACCTTGCTCGATGTTCGGGAAGCTGATCCGCTTAAGCGTGTCGGCATCAGGCAATCCGGCTTCAGCTTCCTTGGTCAGGGTACCGGCTTTCTTCATCTCTTGGAATCTCGCCGGGATAGCGCCATGCTCAGCATAAATATTGGCACCATCATCACTCAGCAACCATTCAAGCCACAACCTTGCGGCGTTTGGATGCGGGGCATCCACCAACGCGGATTGAGCATAGTAATTGCCAAATACACCATCCGTCGGCACATTGACCGTAAGCTTGACGCCGGCCTTCTCAACTTCGTCACGGATGCCGTTGAAATTATAATTCCAATCGAGCACCACAGCAGCTTGTCCGGTAGTCAAAGCCTGCGCCGTGCCACTAGCCTTGGCAAGATATCCATCCTTAGCGAGTTTAGAGAAGAAATCAATACCCGGCTGGATGTTGTCCAACGAACCCCCATTCGCAAGCGCAGCCGATGCGACTGCAGCGAGCTGGCTGGCCCCCTCTCGAGGATTTCCTATATAGATCTTACCCTTGTACACAGGCTTGAGCAGATCTTTCCAACTGGTTACTGCAGGTACTTTGCTTTCGTCCACGCCAATGCTCAACACGCCATAGTATGCGCCAACCCATTTTCCATCTGGATCTTTGAGATTGGCAGGCAATTCATTGGCCACCGACGGCGTATAAGAACTCAGCAAGTTCTTCTGCTTAGCCGGATCAGTGAACGAATAACCCAAATCGGGAACATCGGGCTGAGAAGGCTGTCCTTTGAGGGTCTGTATGCTTTGGATTTCTTCCGCGCTGGAAGCATCCGGGCTAGAAACGTGAATCTTGATGCCATACTTCTTGGTGAACGCCTTGAACGAATCGCCATAACCAGCCCACGTTTCCGGATAACCAATCAACTCCAACTTACCCTCTTGCTTAGCAAGCTTGGTGATTTCCTCAAGATTTGAACCGACCTTCGTATCGGACTCACTTTGTGCAGAAGACGTACCGCAAGCTGACATCGTGATTCCCAACAACGCCACCAATAATCCGGCGACACCCTTGCGCAGTGTATTCGTCATAACCATCCTCTTCATAAAGAATTTCTATCTATTCATTCACACTGGAAAACGCGGCTTGTCTCCGCCTTCCCATCGAGCGATGGTAGATGACCCAAATGGCGCGAATCTATCTTTGACGTGAATTCAAAACGCATATTGCGGATAGTGAGTAACAAACATATGAACCAGTAATAAAGCCGTTTGCATGTGTTGAGCACTTGAAATGCTCAGTGAATTATTCGTCTTTGTACGAACACCAGAAAGCAAGCCCCTGTAAGTCCCGACATTACATCATGTCCAACCCCAAACACGAAGTTAAAAACGGAGATGGATTTGCGTGATAACCGGAATAACGAATGACGACAATGCATCTTCATTCATGTGAGAGCGAAGAAACGCCATGTCCAAAATCTGTATGCCGACCGCATTGAACAGTTGAACGAATACCTGACGCAACCCTCATAGCATACCACGGAACAGAAAAGTGGTCCCGCCGCTAAACGGCAGGACCACTTCGTGCATTCCACGCGCCAGTGCATCACGCATCAGGCGCGGTCAGTACGCCATGGCATCACGCCTTGGCAACCTCCACACCCAGCTCGGCGCCTTCCTTCACCTCGAAGGAGGAGGCCAGCGTCTCATGGGCGATCAGATCGCGGAACTGCTCGACATCGGCCACATTGGCGGCCGGCACGGTCAGCACCAGGGCGATGCGATCGGCGATGTCCAGACCGGCGTCCTTGCGGGCGTCCTGAATGGCGCGGATGGTGTCGCGGGCGTAGCCTTCGGCGAGCAGATCGGCGTCAAGCGCCGTGTCGAGAATCGCGAAACCACCGGTCGGCAGGGCGGTGGACACCGAGGAGGCGGCCTCCGTGGCGTTCTCCTCCTCCACACGGTTGATCAGCTCATACTCGCCTTCGACCAACTCGAGATCGCCGGACGGCGTCGACACCACGGGGGCGCCGGACGTCGCATCGACATGCCAGTCGCCGGACTTGGACGCCTTGATGGCGAACTGAACCTGCTTGCCGAGGCGCGGGCCGGCGGCGCGGGCGTTCACCTTCAGCTCGTGCACGATCTTCAGACCGTGGGCGGCGGCATCCTGCAGCGTCGAGAACTCGATGTTCTTGATGTTGAGCTCGGCCTTCAGCAGCTCGTCGTAGGCTTTGACGGCCTCCACGTTCCCGGCCACCACGGTGAGCTTGGAAAGGGGCTGGCGCACGCGGATCTTGGCGGCCTTGCGCAGCGACAGCGTGCCGGAAACGACTTCGCGCACCTTCTCCATCGCATCCACCAAGGCCGGATCGTCGACCAGCACGCGGCCAAGCTCGGTATCGGCGCCGGTTTTCTCGTCCACCACGAACGGCCATTCGGCCAGATGCACGGATTCACCGCCGGTCAGGCCGCGCCACACGGACTCGGCCTCCATCGGGGCGAGCGGCGCGAGCACGCGCATGAACGCCTCCAGCACGGTATACAGCGTGTTGAACGCGGTGGCATCTTCGTTCCAGAAGCGGTCGCGGGTATTGCGGATATACCAGTTGGTGAGCACGTCGATGAAGTCGGAGACCGCATCGCAGGCGTCGGAGATGGCGAACTCGTTCAGCGCCTTCTCGGTCGCCAATACCAGGCGACGGGTGCGGGCCAGCAGGTAGCGGTCCATCTCCGGCAGGCCGGCGACCTCGTCCGCGCGCAGCTGGCGGGCGTCGAATCCGGCGCCGCCGTTGGCCGCATTGGCGTACAGGGTGAAGAAGTAGTAGGAGCTCCACACCGGCAGCATGACCTGGCGCACGGTGTCGCGGATGCCGTCCGCGGTGACGATCAGGTTGCCGCCTCGCAGGATCGGCGAAGACATGAGGAACCAGCGCATGGCGTCGGAACCGTACTTGTCGAACACGCCGTTCACGTCCGGGTAGTTACGCAGGTGCTTGGACATCTTCTGGCCATCGGAGCCGAGCACGATGCCGTGGCAGATCACGTTCTTGAACGCCGGCCGGTCGAACAGGGCGGTCGCCATCACGTGCAGCAGGTAGAACCAGCCTCGGGTCTGGCCGATGTACTCCACGATGTAGTCGGCCGGGAAGTGCTGCTCGAACTTCTCCTTGTTCTCGAACGGGTAATGGAACTGCGCGAACGACATCGAACCGGACTCGAACCAGCAGTCCAGCACGTCGCTGATGCGGCGCATGTGCGACTTGCCGGTCGGGTCGTCCGGGTTGACGCGAACCAGGTTGTCGATCCACGGACGGTGCATGTTGATGTTGCCGTCCTTGTCGCGCGGGTAATCGCCGAAGTCGGCCTTGAGCTCTTCGAGCGAACCGTAGACGTCCACACGCGGATGCTTCGGATCGTCGCTGACCCACACCGGAATCGGGGAGCCCCAGAAACGGTTGCGGGAGATGGACCAGTCGCGGGCGTTGGCGAGCCACTTGCCGAACTGGCCGTCCTGGACGTTGCCCGGAATCCAGTTGATCTGCTGGTTGAGTTCCAGCAGACGCGGCTTGATCTTGGTCACGGACACGAACCAGGAGGACACCGGCTTGTAGATCAACGGGGTGGCGCAACGCCAGCAGTGCGGGTAGGAGTGCACGTAGCTTTTCTCCTGGAAGAGGATCGCGCGGCGTTCCTCCGGGATGGAGGCGAGCGGTCCGTCGCCGGCGCGCAGGTTGCGCAGGATCGGCAGGTTGGCGTCGAACACGAAATCGCCTTCGTAATCGGGGCATTGCGAGGTGAAGCGGCAACCCTCATCGAGCACGTCGGTGCTCGTGATGCCGTGCGCGTTCAACGTGTTCATATCGTCCTCGCCGTAGGGGGCCTGATGGACCAGACCGGTGCCTTCGACGGTGTCGACGTAGTCGGCGGTGAAGATTGTGTAGCCGTTCGGGCCGGGCACATGGCCTTCGGATTCGGCCTCATCGCCCGAGAAGTACGGGAAGACCGGGTAGTAGCGTCGGCCTGCCAGCTCGTTGCCCTTGAGCTCGCGCACGACCTCGTAGTTCTCGCCGAGTTCCTTCTCGTAATGCGGCAGCAGGTCCTTGCCGAGATAGAACTTCTTGCCCGCGAACCTGCCTTCGGTCGGGCGCACTTCGACGTAGTCGATGTCGGCGCCGACCACGATGGCGAAGTTGGTGGGCACGGTCCACGGGGTGGTGGTCCAGAAGACGGCGTAGGCGTCGTCCTCATCGCGCATCTTGACGGCCACGGATACGGTGGTGTCCTGGCGGTCCTGGTACACGTCGGCGTCCATGCGCAGCTCGTGCGCACTCAGCGGCGTGCGGTCCTTCGGGCAGTACGGCAGCACACGGTACCCCTGGTAGGCCAAACCCTTGTCGTAAAGCTGCTTGAAGGCCCACATCACGGATTCCATGTATGGAATGTTCAGGGTCTTGTAGCCGTGCTCGAAGTCCACCCATCGCGCCTGACGGTGCACGTAGTTCTGCCATTCGTTGGTGTATTTCAGCACGGAGGCGCGGCAGGCGTCGTTGAACTTGTCGATGCCCATCTTCTCGATCTGGTCGACCGAGTCGATGCCGAGTTCCTTCTGCGCCTCCAGTTCGGCGGGCAGGCCGTGGGTATCCCAACCGAACACGCGGTTGACCTTGCGGCCCTTCATGGTCTGATAGCGCGGAATCACGTCCTTGGCGTAACCGGTCAGCAGGTGGCCGTAGTGCGGCAGGCCGTTCGCGAAGGGCGGACCGTCGAAGAACACGAATTCGTTCTGGCTATGGTCGCCGGAGGGGTTGCGTTCGATGGACTTCTGGAAGGTGTCGTCCTTGTCCCAGTAGTCGAGAACGGTCTCCTCCATGTCGGGGAAGCTGGGGTTCGGCGCGACGTGCGCGGTCTCGCCGCCCTCGTTCGCCTTGGGATATACGTTTTCGCTCACCGTAAATCTCCTGTTTGTACTGTGCACTGGTCCTACAGGAGCGTCATCGATGGCCGTCGCCGGGCGCCGACGTTCATCGGCCCGATCCACGGAGGTCACGCCGGGCCGCGAACCCGATCGTCAATCGTCTCGTGGCCGGAACCAACCGTGTTCCGCCCGGAACAGCCATGTCTGCCGTTCCTGCCTACGAGGACGATGACGGGCGTCGATATGCGTCCCGCACCGCGGTACCACCTCGCTTATCGCGTCGGCCGCCGCACCCCGAACCGTTACGTTCGAGGCCGCGAGCCTGCGCGACCGCTTGTGTTCGGCTGTCTCGGGCCGATCCCGTCGGTTCTACTGGGCGATTGCCGCCGTTCTTCCGAAGACTCCCCGCTGATAACGGATCACTGCCTCACAACGGTGCATATCCTAACACGCCACGCGGTCAAATCGCCGGCCCACGGCCACGGCACCGTCAGGAGCCCGATTTAGATTGAGACCAGCCACCACGGACCGAGAAAGGATTGTCGGACAATGACGTATGATTTCACGTCCATCATGAACAGGCATGGCATGGATTCGATCGCGGTCGACGGACTGGGCACCGACCCGGGATTCGCACCGGACCCGCCACGTGAGGGTTTCGACGTCATCCCCATGTGGGTGGCGGACATGAACTTCCCGACCGTGCCCACGATCCCGCAGGCCATCATCGAACGGGCGAAGCATCCCGCCTACGGGTACTTCTCCCCCACCGACGACTATTACGGCTCCATCATCGACTGGCAGTCCACGCGCAACGGGGTCACCGGATTGACCCGGGAGGCGATCGGCTACGAGAACGGGGTCCTGGGCGGCGTGATCAGCGCGCTGACTGCGTTCGCCGCCCCCGGCGACGGCGTGCTGCTGCATAGCCCGACCTATATCGGGTTCACCCGGAGTATCGAAAACAACGGCTACCGCATCGTCCACAGCCCGCTCACGCTGGACGAGCACGGCGTATGGCGCATGGATTACGAGGATATGGACAGGAAGCTCAAGGAGCATCACATCCATGTGGCCGTCTTCTGCAGTCCCCACAATCCCTGCGGGCGTGTATGGGAGCGTTGGGAGATCGAGAAGGCCATGGAGGTGTACCGGGCCAACGACTGCGTGGTGATCTCCGACGAAATCTGGTCGGATCTGACGTTGGGCGACCACCGGCACATCCCCACCCAATCGGTCAGCGAGGACGCACGCAACAGGACCGTGGCGTTCTACGCGCCCAGCAAGACCTTCAATCTCGCCGGACTGGTGGGAAGCTACCACATCATCTACAATCCCACGCTCCGGGACCGCATCGTGGCCAAAAGCTCGAAATGCCACTACAACGACATGAACGTGCTTTCCATGCACGCGCTGATCGGCGCCTACCGGCCCGAAGGCCATGAGTGGCTCGACGAATTGAAGGCGGTGCTCACCGGCAACGTCGATTACGCCTACGACTACATCACCGGGCATTTCCAAGGCGTGAGTCTGGCCAAACCGGAAGGCACCTACATGCTGCTGCTCAACTGCGAGCAGTGGTGCGAACGCCACGGCCTGAGCCTGCCTGAGTTGGAGAAACGCGGTTGGGATGTGGGCGTCGCGTGGCAGGACGGCGACATGTTCCAGGCCCCCTACAGCATCCGCGTCAATCTCGCATTGCCCTTGAGCCGCGTCAAGGAGGCCATGCGCCGCCTTGACCAGTACGTGTTCAACGCCTGATCGATGTGCCGGCGCGTCGGATCCCACGCGCCGGCACATCGCGGCGAGCCCACGGCCCGGGGCTTTCCTCAGCCCTTGACGACGGTGGATTCGCTCACTTCGAGCGGCGTGCGAGCGAGCGGCAGTCCGCAGTCCTTAAGCACCGCGGCGATGCGTTCGACGTTCTCACCGGCGAGCGGCGCGACCGGATTGGGCATCTGGTTCGTATCGAAGACGCCGAGCAACGCGAGCGCCGTCTTGAATGCGCCGACGCCGGCGCCGAACCCCTGCACACCCTGCACGACGCTGGTGATGCGCATGAGCGCCGCCATCTTGTCCTGTTCGGTGCGCACGGAACCCCAATCGCCTTTCCGGTAGGCGTTCCACATGCGCACGTATGCGGTCGCCTCCACATTCGCGAGTCCGGGGACGGAGCCGTCCGCGCCGGCCATGTAGGCGCCGTCGACGACGACCTCCTGCCCGGTGAGCAGCGTCAGCGGATGGCCCGCCTTGTTGTTGTCATCGACCAGGAAACGGAACGAGACGTCATCGTTCGAGGAATCCTTGACGCCCGCAAGAACGCCGTCGAGTCCCAGACGCACGAGCATGTCGCCGGGCAGTTTCGTGTGCACGCACACCGGAATATCGTAGGCGAACAGCGGCAGATCGGGAACCGCCTCGTGGATGAGACGGAAGTGCCGTTCGACTTCGGCCATGCCGCCGAGCGCATAGAACGGCGCGGTCGCGACGATCGCCGACGCGCCGAGCTCACGGGCTTGGCGGGCGTGTTCGATCACGCGGTTCGTTTCGGTGTCGATGCAGCCGACGAACACCGGCACACGACCGTCGACGATGTCGATCGCCGCGCGAATGATCTCCTCGCGGCGGGCATCGGTGCTGAACGCGACCTCGCCCGACGAGCCGAGCGTGAATATGCCGTTGATCCCGGCGTCGATCATGCGGTTGATCGAGCGGGTGAAGCTCGGCAGGTCGAGCTCCTGGTCTGCGGTGAGCGGGGTGACCGCCGGCGGAATGACGCCGTGGAATTGCTGTGCCATGATTGATCCTTTGTGTGTAGGGGATATGGTGCGCCGGTCCATCGTCGAACGTGGCACTCGGCGTGTTGATACGGATGGTGGATGGGTGTTGTCGGTCCGGTGGCGCACGCCGCGTGAGACGCGCGCCACCGGAGACGTGTGTGCCGCTATGCGCACTCCTCGGCCGTTGGATGCAGCAAGGATGGCGCGGCCGCCATGAGCGTCCTCGTGTAGTCGTCGACCGGATGGCGCATCACCTCGTCGGCGGTGCCATGTTCCACGATCGTGCCGTGGTTCATGACGATGACGTCATCGGAGATGTAGCGAATCGTCTGGATGTCGTGACTGATGAAGACCATCGACAAACCGAGCCGACGTTTGAGATCGCTCAACAGGTTCAGAATCTGCGCGCGCACCGAGACGTCGAGCGCGCTCGTCGGCTCGTCGGCGATGATCGCATCCGGGTTGAGCGAAAGCGCGCGTGCGATCGCCACACGCTGACGCTGGCCGCCGGAAAGCTGCCCGGGGAGGGCGCCGAGCACCGAGAACGGCAGACCGACCATGCGGATCAGCTCATGGGCGCGCTTGTCGCGTTCCTTCTTGCCGCCGAGATGGTGCACGGCGAGCGGATCGATGAGCTGATCGGCAACGCTCATGCGGGCGTTCAGCGCGGTCGCCGGATCCTGGAAGACGACCGAGACGACACGGCCGATTTCCATGCGCTCCTTCGCGGTGCGATGCGTGACGTCCTGTCCTTTGAACAGCACCTGCCCGGACGTGAGCGACTGCAGTCCGCACATCACGTTCGCCGTCGTCGACTTGCCGCAGCCGGACTCGCCGACGATGCCAATCGTCTTGCCCGGCATGAGCTTGAGATTCACGCCGTTGACGGCGGTAATCCTGTTGCGGTGGAACAGGCCCGAACCCGCACGGGTCGTGAACACGACCTTCGCGTCCTTCAGTTCGATGATCGGGACGTTCTTGTTCTCATGGGGTTTCGTCAGATCGATGCGTTCGCTCATCGTGCGCCTTCCTTTCCGTCCCGCGGGTCTTCGGCAGCGGTGATCGTCATGTCGCCGATCTCGGCTTCTGCGGCTCTCGCGGAGTTCTCTTCGGAGGCCTTCTCCACTTTGGCCGGCTCCTGGAGCATGTGTTCGTCGGCACGGGTGTAGTTGGCCGGTTCGGGCAACGGGGTGCCCGGCTGCGCCGCATAGAAGTGCCATGTGCCGGGCACACGGACCATGACCGGCCTCGTGTCGAGGCCGACGTCCGGATGCGAGGAGCGCGGAGCGAAGCGATCGCCCTTCGGGAAGTCGATCGGGCTCGGAACCGTGCCGGGCACCTGGTGCAGACGCGGGGCGCCCGCTTCGATCGACGTGACGGCACCAAGCAGGCCACGGGTGTACTCGTGACGGGGGTCGGTGAGGATCTCCTTCGTCGAACCCTGCTCGACGACCTGCCCCGCATACATGACGGTGATCGAATGGGCGACCTTGGCCACGAGCGCGAGATCGTGGGAAACGAAGACCATGGCGAAGCCGAGCTTCTTGCGCAGCGAGTTGAGCAGATCGATGACCTGCTTCTGCACGGTCACGTCAAGTGCGGTCGTCGGTTCGTCGGCGATGATGAGCTTCGGGTCACGGGTCAGCGCCATGGCGATAAGCACACGCTGGCGCTGGCCGCCGGAAAGCTCGTGCGGATACGATTCAAGCGTGCGCTTGGGATCAAGGCCGACGAGTTCGAGCAGTTCCTCGGCGCTGCGCGTGCCGCCGCGCTTCGTCAGCTGCTTCATCTGCGTCTTGATGAGCATCGACGGGTTGAGCGAGCTCAGCGCATCCTGGTAGATCATCGCGATCTCATGGCCGCGGATCTTATTGTATTGGCGCTGATCGCATCCCACGAGGTTCCTGCCGTTGAGCAGGATCTCGCCGCTGATTCTCGCCTTCGGGTCGAGCAGGCCCATGATGGCGAGCGAGGTGATCGACTTGCCGCAGCCGGACTCGCCGACGAGACCCATCGTCTCCCCCGGACGTACGGAGAAGTTGAGGTGGTCGACGACGTTGACGTCGCCGTAGCGCGGGAACTGGATGCACAGATCCTTGACCTCGAGCACGGGGGGTTCGGTGCTCCACGGCTCAAGGCGATCGGTGCGCTTGAGTTCGGCGTTGCGCAGCTTGGTGAGCGAATCGACGAGCGCATCATGCTGCTCGGCGTAGGCCGCGACCGGGTCGGTGAGCAGACGGTCTTCCTTGCGGTCGGCAGCCACGTCGGCCGCGGTCTTCTCGACCGGGGCGGTCGGGGCCGCCACCATCGCGTCGGTTATGCCTTCGGACAGGATGTTCAGGCACAGTACGGTGATCATGATCGCAAGACCGGGGTACAGCGCCTGCCACCAATACCCGAAGATGACGCCTTCCTTCGCGGACGACAGGATGTTGCCCCATGTAGGCGTCGGCTCGGGGATGCCGGCATTGATGAAGCTCAGTGACGCTTCGAAGACGATCGCGTCGGCGACGGATAGGGTCGTGAACACCATGACCGGCGCCGCGATGTTGCGCATGACGTGCTTGATGAGAATCCACGGGGCACGCGCGCCGGAGACGATGACCGCCCTGACGTAATCCTTGCCGTATTCGCTGATGATGTTGGCGCGCACGATTCTTGCGATCTGCGGAACGTAAAGAACGCCGATCGAGATGATGATGCCGATCATCGACTGGCCGAGCACGGCCACGAACACTGCGGCGAGCGCGATGCCGGGAATCGACATGACGATGTCGATCAGTCGCATGATGATTTCGGAGATCCATGCGCGGCTCACGGCGGCGATCGCACCGATGATCGAGCCGAGGACGAGCGCGAACGCGATCGATGACAAACCGATGACGAGCGAGTATCGCGCACCGAAGATGACTCGCGTGAGCACGTCACGGCCAAGGTTGTCGGTGCCGAACAGGTGGGCGCCCGTCGGGGCCTGATAGCTTTCGGTGATCGCCATCGGGCTGTACGGCGTGATCACCGGAGCGAACACCGCCGCGACGACGAGCAGCAGGATCACGATGAACGAGATCTTCGATCCCAACGTCATCTTGTTGAAGCGGTTGAACCTGACCTTGGGTTTGGTCGCCGCCGCCTTGACGACTTCGTTTTGTCCGAACAGCATCTCACACCGTCCTAATCCTCGGGTTAATCAGCACGTAAAGCAGATCAACCACGATATTGATGATGATGAACGAGAGCGCCACGATGAGCACTACACCTTGCACGAGCGTCGGCTCGTTGCCGTTGATGCCATCGAACATCGCCGTGCCCATGCCGGGGAGTGCGAAGATGACTTCGATGACGATAGCGCCTCCGAGCAGGTAGCCGATTTTCATGCCCAACGTTGTGATCGGCGTGATGAGCGCGTTGCGGAAGACGTTGCGCGCCACGACGACGCCCTTCGGCACGCCCGCGCCGATCGCGGTGCGCACGTAGTCCTTGTCGAGCTCCTCGACCATCGACGTGCGGATGATGCGTGTAAGCTGGCCGGCGACCGGCAGACCAAGCGCAAAGGTCGGCATGGCCATGCGTTCGAGATAGGCACCCGGATCCTGCGAGAACGGGACGAGCGGACCCGCGCCGGGCAGCCAGGAGAGCTTGATCTGCAGCACGTAGATGAGCAGCACGCCGAGCCAGAACGACGGCGTCGCGATCGCGATGATCGAAAGGACGCGGATCGTCTGGTCCACCCACGTATCACGGTAGAGCGCGGCGAGCACGCCGAAGATGATTGCGATGACGACCGCAATGAGCAGTCCGATGAACGTGAGCTGCAGTGTGATCGGGAACGCTTGTCCTATACGCTCGGAAACGGAGTCCTTGTTGACGCCGTACACGCCCATGTCGCCATGGCACAGACCGACCAGATAGGACCAGAACTGCGACCACCAAGGCTTGTCGTAGCCCATCTCGTGCCGAAACGCCTCCAGCTGCGCGCCGGTCGCGTTCTCGCCGAGCGCGGCGACTGCGGGATCGTACTTCGAGAACGACATCAGGAAGAACACGAGAAAGATGACTCCGAATGCCATGAACGGCAGGGCGATCAATCTGCGCCCGAGAAGTCTGAGGAAATTACTCATGATATGTCCAATGGTGAAAGAATCGGGAATAAGGGAATGGGGAAGACGGGCCCGTCCACGGATCGCGGAGGGAAGGGGAACAAGATGAACGGGCCTGTCTTGGTATCAGATCGTCAGGGAAGGGTTCTGCGCCATCGCTCCTTTGCGTGGCTCACTGTGCGACTTTGGCCTGGACCAGGTTGAGACCCGTCGTGCCCATCGTCTTGTATTCGTCGAAGACACCCTTCTTGACGGCCGTGCTCACCTTGCGGTGGAAGAGCGGATAAAGCGGCACCTGCTCGGAAAGCAGATCGAAGCACTGGTTCCAGTAGTCCTGGCGCTCGGCATCGCTCGACGCGGACAGGGCCTTGCCCATCAGGTCGTGCAGCTCGTCATAGCCTTCCGACCCCTTCCAGAACGTGCGCTGCTTGGTCCAGACGTTGTCTCCGTACCACCAGTTCATCAGCAGGTCGGGGTCGTTGCCGAAGACCGAGGGATCGCCCGGGGCAAGAACCATCGAGAAGTCAGCGCCGTCCTTGTCGGTGATCGACGGATACAACGCCGACGACTTCATCGACTGGATATCCACGTCGATGCCTGATTCCGCAAGATCGTTCTTGATCTGTGGGGCGAGCTGCGTGACCCAGGTCTGGTCGGTCGTGTACAGCGTGGTCTTGATCGGACCGTTGACGCCTGCTTCCTTCAGCAGTTCCTTGGCCTTCGCGGTGTTCTTCGTGTAGACGTTCTTCGCCTTATGGTAGTTCGCGAAGTTCTCGGGCAGGAAACTCGTGACGGTCTGCGCCTGTCCGGACAGCTGGTTGTCGATGAGCTTCTTCGTGTCGATCGAGTAGAACACGGCCTGACGCACGCGGGGGTCGTCGAACGGCTTCTTCTTCGTGTTGAACATGATGAACGCCTGGTTGAAGCCCTGCACCGTCTGGATGTCGGAACCCGAGGACGTCAGCGTCTGCACCGCCTTCGCGGGCACGTTTTCCATGACGTCCGTCTTGCCGGCCTGCATCGCGGTGACTCGCGCGGTGTCGTCGACGTTGACGTTCCAGACCATCTTCTTTGTCTGGGCCGGATACTTGCCGTTGTAGGCGTCGTTCTTCTCGAAGCTCACCTGCCGGTCGGTGATCGCCGTGTACTTCCACGGCCCGGAACCGGTGGGCATCTTCTTGAGTTCGGCGTCCGACTTGCCGGACGGGACGATCGGGATGAGCGCCAGACGCTTTTCGAACATCGGGAAGGCTTCCTTGAGCTTGAAGTCCACCTGGTTGTCGCCCTTCGCCTCGACGGAGTCGATGAAGTCGAGCATCGAGATGAACAGGCTGCCTTCGGCGGTCGAGCGCTTGTAGGAGCTCACGACATCGGACGCCTTGACGGGCGTGCCATCGGAGAACTTCGCGCCGTCACGCAGCGTGATCACGTACTCGGTGTCGGAGACCTTCTGAGGCGCGCCTTTGGCGAGCGCCGGGAATGTCTTGTAAGTCGTGTAGTCAAGCGCGTACAGCGGTTCGACGACATGCCAGTTCGCCGACATCGGCAGCGCTCCGGACGTCGTGTTCGGCATGAAGTCACGGCTCGCGTATGCCACTTCCGTCGTGATCGTGTCTGGAATCGAGGTGCCGGTGGCGCCGGCCGTGGCGGACGAGCCGCCGCAGCCGGCCATGGCGACAACCATGCCGCCGGCCAGGATGGCCGCCACGGCCGCCCTGACCCTTGCATTAATCTTGACCATTGAGATCTCCTCATCGTTGAGAATGTGTCATCGTGCGTCCAACTCGACGATAGTCGACATCGACAATCGTCCAGGCCGGCCGGACCGCCAATCCGCCGTGCCTCCGTTTCTGGGCTGAACTGGGTTTAATGATAAGACGTCTGACGTCTTATTTCAAATATCCCGACCCGCATGTCGCCAACCACGCGCCACGCAGGTGCGGCATCCCCCGACGTGCGCTACCATTGAAATCAGACGTCTGATGTTTCCCGTTGGTTGGATACCATGACTTCAGATGTCCCATTCATGGCACGGCATATATACGGGCCCGCTCAAAGGAGAGTCATTGACCATGGCAGCATCCAACCCGATCAGCTGGTCACAACGAACATTCCCCTCATCCGAAGGCACGATCGCGTGCAGATTCCGCGCACACGCGGACGGCCGCATCTTCGATGCCGTCAATGAATCGGCGAATGACGCGCCGCTCCTCATATGCGCCATCGAACATGACGCTCTGCGCGTGCGCGCGACGACGCCACGACAGCGCGTCGATTTCGACATCGAGGACACGACGGGGATAGCCGACGGCGCCATGCACACGTTCGCGCTCACATTCGGCGAGTTCGGCACGCGCGTCTACCTCGACGGCTCCCAGTGCTTCAGCGGCACGGCGAACCTGTGCCCCACGACGCTCACCGGAACCGAGGGGTCAGGCCAAGGCGCGATTCGCCTCGCGGGCCCGTCCATCGACGTGACCGACATGCGTCTGCATGCAATCCCCCTCACCTCCGAAAGCATCGCCGCCTTGACGCCGAGACCCGCACCGGACATCGACTTCGCCGCGGCCCAGCTCGCCCCGCGAGATGTGCGCCGCGTGCGCACGCTACGTTCCGGCACGATCTTCATGCATTTTCGTGTGCGCGGACCCCGCCAGTACGGCACGCTTCTCGCCGCCGGCGAGCGCGGCGAGGAACGCCTCGCCGTCTCGATCGACGACAACGGCATCACGATGACGGCCGCGGATGGCCTGTATGAGCCATCCACCTACCATGCGCGCGGCGCATGGGATGACGGCCGATGGCATGATCTGTCGATTCGTTCCGCGCGTGGCGCCATCGACATGTACGTCGACGGCTGGCACGAACTGCATCAAGCGGGACAGGTGTTCTTCGGCGACTGGCCGCAACTGGATGAGGTGGCCATCGGGCAGAACACGGAAGGCGTCAGGCTCATGGGCGAGGTGCGCAACGGCGGCGTCTTCACGACCCCGCTCACCGACGGCGCGATCCGCAGGCTTTCGGACGCACCGGCGCTCACGACGACCGCACTGTTCGACAAGGGTTACCACGGATCCGTGAGTTATCGCATCCCCTCGATCATCCGCACCCCTCATGGCGTGGTCGTCGCCGGCGCCGACCAGCGCACCGCGATTGCGAATGACGCGCCGAACCACATCAACTTCGTCATGCGCAGGTCGCTTGACGGTGGCCGCACCTGGCTCGACATGCAGACCGTGATCGCCAATCCAGGCGAAGGCGTCGACGGCGCGTGCACGATCGACTCATGTCTTGTATGCGACGAACGCAATGGCCGTCTCACCGTCCTCATCGACCGCTTCGCCGGCGGCGTCGGGTTGCCGAACAACACGCCCGGCACCGGGGTCGACCGGCACGGGCGACCGTGCCTGTACGATCGCGCAGGCACACGCTATGTACTCGCCGATGACGGCACGGTGCTTGACGGCGGCGGCGAGCGCACCGGATACCGGGTCGACGCGCACGGCAACGTGACGCACGAGGGACGGGCCTCGGGCAACATCTACCTCAAGGAGGGCGCTGACCCCGACGAATCACTGCTCATCGAACGCACGAGCTTCATCATCGAACTGCATTCCGACGATGACGGCGAGACGTGGAGCACACCACGCAACATCAACCACATGATCAAGGAGGATTGGATGCACTTCCTGGGCGTCTCGCCCGGCAACGGCATCCAGCTCCAGGCCTCCGAACATCGCGGGCGTCTGCTCGTCCCGTTCTACTGCACCGGCGCCTCACTCAAGCATTACTCGGGCGGAGCGCTCATCAGCGACGATGGCGGCGACACATGGCGACGTGGTTCGATGATCAACGACGGCCGCATCGTCAACGGCACCGCCGTCGACCCGAAGAACATCCGGGACGATGACGCGACCACGCACGAATCCGTGTTCGTCGAGCGCGCGGATGGCACCGTCGTGTGCTTCTTCCGCAACCAGAACCATGCCGGGCGCATCGGCGTCGCGCTCAGCCACGACGGCGGCGAGACATGGGATGACCTGTACTTCGACAAAGACGTCCCCGACATCTTCTGCCAACCGAACGCCGTGGCCTGCGCGCCGCTATCGGACACGATGGTGTTCGCGAACGCAAGCCAGATGCTGCCGTATCGCGGCAACGGGGTGCTGCGACTGAGTCTGGACGGCGCACGCACATGGGCGGCGCATCGCTGCATCAACCCCTATCATTACGGCTATCAGTGCATGACGATGCTGCCGGACGGCGAACTCGGATTACTCTGGGAGCGCGAGACCGCGGGATTGTACTTCACCATGCTGCCGTTGAGCGTATTCGGCGCGGCCGAAACGCACTGAGGGCGTGTTCGGGAACACGTGTGCGACGCATGTTCCCGAACACGCCCCCACCGGCCGCTAATGGTCGAGCCGGGCGGCGAACCAGCGCGTGATCGACGTCGGATGGGTGATCGCCGTGCCGACGACGGCCGCCCACGCGCCGCGGCTCATCACGTCATGCAGCTGTTCGGGCGTATGGATGCGGCCCTCGCATAGCACAGGCGTATCGGGGAACGACGACACCATGTACTCGAGCAACTCGAGATCGGGGCCGTCGGTCTTCTCCCGTTCGCCCGTGTACCCGGAAAGCGTCGTCGAGATGATGTCGCTGCCCGCATCGACGGCGCGGCGCGCATCGTCGAAGCTGCCGCAATCGGCCATGACCGTGACGCCCTCATCGTGCAGCGCCTGCACGGTCTGCGCATAGGTCCGCCCGTCCGGGCGCGGCCGTCCCGTCGCATCCAAGGCCACGATGTCCGCGCCCGCCGCCGCGCAACAGCGCGCATGACGCAGCGTCGGCGTGATGTACACGCCTTGCGAACCGTCCTTCCAGATGCCGATGACCGGCACGTCCACCTGGCCCTTTATCGCCGCTATGTCGGCGAGTCCCTGACAGCGGATGCCGACCGCGCCGCCCTCGACGGCCGCCATCGCCATCTGCGCCATCGTCTCCGGGTGGCGCAGCGGTTCGCCGGGGTACGCCTGGCAGCTGACGATGAGTCCGCCTTTCACACGTTCGATAACCGGATTCCTGCTCATCATTATGTATCCTTTCCTTGCACAGAGTATGCCGGACGCCGCGCCCGAACGCGACGGCCCGATCAACCGACGACGCGACGGGACGCGACGGCCGCGCCGATGAGCGGCGCGTCGCCGCCGAGCTCGCCCTCACGCATCCGCACATCGCGCAGCAATGGCAATGCGGAACGGGCGAACCCATCGCGCAACGCATCCCACCACACCGGCCCCGCATTCACGACCGACCCGGAGACGACGATGCCGTCGGGATCCACCAGATTCGCCATGCCTCCGATGCACGCGCCGAGCGCCCGGGCGCTGTCTTCGATGACCGATGAGGCAAGCGCATCGCCATCCGCCGCAAGCGCGGCGACGTCGCCGCCATTGCGCACCGGTTCGCCACCGGCGCGCATGTTGTACAACGTCGCCAGTCCGGTGCCGCTTGCGACCGGTTCGACATGCCCCTCGACGCTTCCGCACGAGCACGGGACCCCGGCACCGAGAGCGCTCACGACATGTCCGGCGTGTCCCGCCATGCCATGCGCGCCGAGGAACGGCACGCCGCCGACGATGATCGCGCCGCCGATGCCGGTGCCCACGCCGATCGACAAGAGGACACGGGCGCCACGCCCCGCGCCGTAATGCGCTTCGCCGAGCCCATGCGCGACGACGTCGCCGACCATATGCACCGGCAGATCGGTGATTGCGCCGAACGCATCGTAGATCCGCTGGCCTTTCCATCCGGGGAGCAGATCCGTCGCGGCGATGATCTCGCCGGTCTCGCCGTCGGGCACGCCGGCGGCCGCGATGCCGATGCCGCACGGCTCTATGCCTTGGGCGCGCGCGCGGTCGAGCTGACGGCGCGCGGACGCGACGATGCGCTCGCGCACGGCGTCGCCTCCCTGCGAGGCGTGTGTCGGCTCCTCATCGCGCAGCAACACGGTGGGAGCGTCATCGCCGTCGGACAGCCGGACGAACCCGCTGGCGATCTTCGTGCCTCCGATGTCGAATGCGAGGAAATCGCTCATTGTTCCACCGCCTCATGGATGTGCGACAGGTAGCGCACGCGCTCGTCGAGCGTCGCGTCCCGTGGCACGCACACCTTCGCGCCGACATAGGCGATCGGCCGTTTCTGCGTGTTTGCGGCGTGCATGCATTCGGCGATCGCATCCGCATCCATAAGCGATGTCGGCTCGTCCGGATTCATCGGCAGATGTCCGTCGATCCACGGGTATCCATAGATCGTCTCCTTCGGCCCCGCTCCCGAGAACATCAGTCCGGTAAGCGTGTCGGCGTCGGCGCACCGGCGCACGTGTTCCAGCGCGGTCCGCGCGCTTCGGCCTTCGACCGCGGACCGTCCCCAGTTGATGGTCAGTCCGATTCCCAGCTCCTTGCACAACGCGATCTCGTCGTCGAGGCGGAGGAAGCCCTTTTCCGGCTCCTGCCCGTCTATGTAGCGGTCGCAATGTTCGATGACGAGTCGTGCGCCGCTCCAATCCCATGATGCGAGCAGTCGCAACGATTCCTCCATACGCTCGGCATCGGAGACCCGTCTTGGTGCGCTGTGCAGTTCGATGTAGGCGATGTCCTGCGCGCCGCGGACGCGCGCGACGTCGGCGACGGCGCGTCGCAGGTCCTCGAAGAATCCGATCGCATCGCGGCGCCCGGCCTCCTGCGGGCTGGCGAGTCCGAACCACGGATCCTCGTTCATGCGCCGCATCGTGCCGGGGATGGCCGTGACCGAGTTCGTGTGCCAGTGGGCGGGCAGGTGTTTGGCGAGCCAATGGCGGTCGTCCTCATTCGCAAGGTCGCCGGGGAACGGCAGTTCCGTCCCGCGGACCCATGACTGCTCGCCCAGCAGCATGTAGTACAGTTCCTGCGACGGACGCCCCTGCGGAAGCGACGCATACGCGCCAACGATGAATTCCGGCTTCATATTTCCTCCTCGAAATATGAAATGGTTGAGACATGTACATCCCCGATTATACATCAGACATCTGATGTATATCAGTGCGCCGCGCCTCGTGTCGGGCGGCGCATACGGATCGTGGACCGACCCCCCGCAGCGACCACGCGTCAGCGCACGGGGAGGTGTTCGCGCAGTATCGATTCGATTGGCCGGTAATGCTCGCGCACGGCCTCACGGTACATCTGGGCGTCGCCGGCGATCGCCGCATCCAGCATGCGACGGTGCGCCTCGGCCGTGTCAAGCATCTTCTCCGAAGGCGCCAAGCCGATCTGCGGGAGCACGGCCATGTGCACGAGCCACAGGGAATGCACCATCTGCTTGGCGATGGTGTTGCCGAGCGGATCCAGCAGTCCCATATGGAAGTCGATGTCGGCATACAGGAAATCCTCGCCCCGTTCGGCGGACGAGACCATGGCGTCGACGAGCGCACCGAGCTCGGGCTGTTCCGTCCCCTTGACCTTCGCGCACACCTCATCCGCGCATCCGAGGTCGAGGAACCTCCTCAGCTCCACGACGTCCTTCAGATCGTCGAAGTTCTTGCCCACCGACACCATCGAGCGAAACGCCAGCGTCTCCACCATGGGGTCGAGGGACAGCGAACCGACGAACGTCCCCCTGCCGTGTTCGACATTGACGATGTTGAGCCCTTCGAGCTTGCGCACCGCTTCGCGCACGGACGAACGCGACGCGCCCACGGCCTCGCACAGTTCGACCTCCGTCGGCAACAGATCGCCCGGCTGGAGCCGCTCCCGCAGAATATACGATTTGATCGCGTCCATCGTCACATCGCAGCGGCTGCGCATCGGCGTCCGCTGCTGCAACGCACCGGGCTGCAGCAGCATGATCGTGTTCTCCTGACTGCTCATTGCGGTTCCTCCAAAAACCATCGCACCGCGCCGTCAAGACGCCCCACCACCGTCACGCACACCGACCTGACGCGGGGACGGCGACGCCCACGGCCCCACCATCCTCGTTCGTTGTCGGCGACCCCGCAACAGGGACATACCGGGCGATCGACATTAACCGCCCCTGACAGACGTTTCACGCACCAGCATAGGCCCGCACCGCCCCATCGGCAACCACGCGGCCGTGCGTTGCGGGGCCGTCCTTACGCTCATCGCACGGGAACGAAACTGTCCCGCACCACGAGGGTGGTGGAGATGAACGTGTGGTGCCGCAGCGTGCGTTTGCTGGAGATGGCCTCGGCGAGCATCGTGATCGCCGTGTCGGCCAGTTCGTTCTGGTCGATGTCGTAGCTGGTCAGCGTCGGCGAGGTGTATTGGGCGATGGATTGGTTGTTGATGCTGATCACGCTGGTGTCGCGCGGTACCAACACGCCCGCCGCGGTGAACGACTGCAGTACGCCGACCGCGATCGAATCGGCGGCCACGATGAACGCATCCGGCATGTCGTCGCGGTGGTCCTTGACCGCCTGATGGCCTAGGACACGTCCGGTGTCCACGGTGAAGGCGCCCTGCGCATAGATCAGCCCCTCCGTATCCAGCCCCAGACGCTCGGTCCAGTTGCGGAATGCGGTCAGACGGCCGTCTTCGGGGTATTCGTGCAGACCCATCGTGAAGCCGGCGCCGCCGATGTAGCCGATGCGGCGCTTGCCGGAGGCCATCAGCACGTCCAAGGCCTCCAGGATGGTCTGCCCCAGGTCCGGCTGCACCGAATCGAACAGGCTGGGCGCCGGGTTGATGTCGATGAACACGCCATGGGGCAATGCCAGGTGGAGCTTCAACAGTCCATCCGAAGAGAGTACGGACGGTCCGATGGAGATGAAGCCGTCGAAATCACCGGCGTTGGCAATCAGATCGTCGATATGGGAAAACGACGTGAGTTCCATGTGCTGGGCTCTGGCATTGTCGCCAAGCACGGACCGCAGTTCATCGAAATAGGCGTCCGCCAGTTCTTCCTCGCGGGTGGCGTTGTCGAGTACGGCCACACGGCGTGGCAATGCGATACGGCGTGATCCGGTAGCGTAGCCAAGCTGCTCGCTGACCTCGATGATGCGACGTCGCGTCTCCTCTTTGACGGACAATGTCGGGTCCCCATTGAGCAGCCGGGATACCGTGGCCTGCGAGAAGCCTGATCTCTGTGCGATTTCCTTCATCGTGACCATAGTTGAGCCTTCCACGCCTCAGTACGTAACAATACGCAGTATTTCAGTAAATTACTTTACTACATAGTGTAACTCACGCCCGCTGTCTATTTAGAAGTGCAACGCCCTTGTTCGTTGGTTAATTCCAGCAGTTCGTCGGCGAATGCCTCGGGGATTGTTCATATACGCGGCCCCTAATGCAATGGCCTCAACCAGCACGAATATGACGTGCTGGTTGAGGCCATTGAGAGAAACTACCGAAAACCGGTCAGGGCACAAATAGCTCACGAATCTGGGCGGCGGAACCGTAAGACGCTTGGGCACCCAGACCGGTAGCCGCATATGCAGAAACGAACGAAGCCAGCTGAGCCGCTTCACGCAGCTCAAAGCCTGAGGCCAGTCCTGCCAGCACGGCACCCATGAACGAGTCGCCGCAACCGGTGGTGTCCACGGCTTCGACCAGAACCGGTGCGATGCGGGTCACCGAAGCAACAGCACATGATGCATCCAGCACCATCGAGCCATCACCGCCGAGCGTCACAATCGCCCGGTCGAACCCGAGCTCCCGCATACGATCGGCCGCAGCCAGCCAGTCGAATCCGGACCAGTCGCCGTCTTCGGGTTCGGCGATACCGAACATCTGCGCCATCTCATGCTCGTTGACGAGCAGGATATCGGCAAGCTGCACCAGCTCGTCCGGCAGCACCGGCGTAAACGGTGAATTGTTGAGCAGTACCGGCACACCGGCTTCATGCCCGATACGCGCAGCCGCGGTAACGGTCTCGATCGGGCTTTCCAAGCACAGGCCAAGCACATTCGCCGAAGTCAATTCACCGCGCATCGCCTCGATATAATCAACACTGACCTGCGCATTGGAGCCCGGAGAGTAGACAATCGTGTTCTCTCCGTTCGCGTCCACGGTGATGACCGTGGTACCGCTGGCCCCCGGTACATGACGCACGTGCTGGGTATCCACGCCGGCTTCTCGCAATGCACCAAGCAGGAACTCGGCATTGGCATCGGAACCCACCGCTCCAAACATGTAAACAGTGGCGCCAATACGTGCCGCAGCAGCAGCCTGGTTGCCGGATTTGCCGCCGGGCAACACTTGCAGCGGGCCGCCGATGACAGTCTCCCCCGGTCCAGGCAGACGCTCGGTGACCACGGTGTAATCGGCATTCATCGAACCGACGACGCAAACCGTGCCTTGGATTCGATCAAGTGCCGCAAGAATGTCAGATGCTGTCATAGCATTTCCTTTCGTTGTCGTTGACGAATAGAGCCAACGATCACTCGCCGATCTTTTTTGCGGATGACGAGGCGGATTCGGTTTCCGGCGCACGGCTAGAATCCGGAATTTCAACATCACCGATGCCGTTGACGCCGTGGATGAAGGCGGAAATCTCGCCCACGGTGAAGGAATCGGTGGTGCTGGAATGTGGTAGACCCTTGTAAACCTTGACTTCCGGATGACCGAGCAGTTCGGTGATGGCGAGCGTGTTACGCACACCTTGGTCAATCGGCTCGTTCAAGCTTGGGGATGACGAACGAAGCCAGCAGAGCAAGGCCCAGAAGCACGGCCGACGCGATCATTGCCGCCGAGTAACCGGCAGTGCCGCCCGAGGAGCTCGCGAATGCGTTCATCACGGCATATAGCACTGCGTAGCTCAGGCCTGCGCCGAGGTTGAACGCGCCCGCATTGAGGCCGGGCAAGTATCCTGGGTTGTCGTCCGGCGACAGCACAATACCCAAACCGTTGAGCATGATGTTCGCCGTGCCCGCGTATGCCACACCGAGCACCACCGAGATAACCAGCAAGGCCCATACGCTCGGGAAGTGTGCAACGTATACGCCGAACAGCACGCCGACCAAGCTGACCAGAATGCCAACGCGGAGCATGCGATGGTAACCGAACTTGGAGGCAAGCACACCGGCGACCACGCCGAAGACCAGACCAACCAAAGCATATGGGGTCAGCGTGGCGAACGACACCACGTCGGCTCCCAATCCGGTGCCGAACTTACCGTCCTGAGCCAAGGCCGGCACAACGCCGTTCATGATGGCGAACACGCCGGTCATGGTGAGCAATGTGGTGAGCAGCAGGCCCCAGGTGCGCGGCTGCTTGAGATAGTGGGTGGTGACCATCGGTGCGGGATTGCGGTTCTCGACCTTCCAGAAGATCACGAAGGCGACCGCAGCCGCTACCACCTCGATAGCGACGAGCACCCAATTCGCGTCGCCGAGTTTCTGTATTTCATTGATGGCCAGATAGGCTGCCAGGAAGGCGATGCCAAGAACGATTGCACCGGCCCAATCCATCTTCGGGGTCTCTTTGGCCGTGCTTTCATCGGCGAACATCGACACCAGCACGATTGCGACCACGGCGACACCGACCATCACCCAGAACACGGAACGGAAGCCGAACGTGCCGGCAAGCCAGCCGCCGAGGATGGCGTCAACACCGCCAATACCGCCGTTCACCGAGGTAAGAATCGACATCAGTCGCGCATATTTGGCGTCCTCAGTCACCTTGGCGTGCAGCATGATGAGCGTCATCGGCACCACCGGTCCGCATACGCCCTGCATCACGCGACCGACCATCAGCATGGGCACATTCACGGCCAACGCCGAGACCACACAGCCGATGGCGGTGATGCTCAGCATGCCCAGCAATACTTTCTTGCGGCCTGCGAGATCGCCCAGTCGAGGCAGGAACAGTGAGAACAGCGCACATGCGGTGAAGAAGACCGTCTGGGTGAGACTGATCTGTGAACTGCTGGTGTTCAGCCCGCGCTCCATAGTGGTAAGCGCCGGCGAAAGCATGGAAGCGTTGAGCTGAAAAGCGAAAACCGACGCCATCAGCGCAGCCATCAAAGCGACAATGGACTTGCCGCCCTCATCAAGCATTTTTTCGGATCTGACTGTCGACATGACTATTCCCTTGTCCTTTTACGCATTCTTCTTCGTCCGTCAGCCGATAGCAACGATGGCATCGACAATGAGATCCCAGAACTTATCGAAGTCGAGTTTCACCGCGACCTGCGTATGGCATTCCTCGGCGGACGGTTCCGGGCCACGCAGGTCGGCAACGGTCATGCCCAGTGTCAGGTCACCGTGGATTTCGACATCCAGCGGGCAACGGCGAGTCGACACCACGCTCGGATCAATCAGATAGGCGACCGTGCAGGGATCATGCACCGGCGGATCGATGAAGTCCTGATTATCCCGATAGGTCTTGCGGAAAAAGTCCATAAGTCCGCTGGCGAAGTGTGACGAATCAGTGCCGATGGCATCAATGCGATGCTGAACCTCCGGAGTGCACAGCGCCTGATGGGTCAGATCAAGGCCAACCATGGTTAGCTTCCACGGCTCGTTGAACACGATGTGCGCGGCCTCGGGATCCACCTTGATGTTGAATTCCGCTACGGCGCTCCAATTGCCGACGTGGTATCCGCCGCCCATCAGGACGACTTCCTTGACGCGGTCTACGATGCGCGGCTCCATACGGGCGGCCATGGCGATGTTGGTCAGAGGGCCGGTCGGCACAAGCGTGATTGTTCCCGGCTCGCTGGCCATAATCGTATCGATAATCCAGTTCACGGCATGGCCGGAATCCAGTGGACGGGTGGGAACCGGCAATTCAACGCCATCCAAACCGGTCTCGCCGTGAATCGATGCGGCGACCTCCTGCTTGCGGACGAGGGGCCTATCGCAACCGGCGTGCACTGGGATGTCCGTGGCCTTCGCCATTTCCAGAACGGACCGGGCGTTGTACGTCACCTTTTCAAGGCTCTGATTGCCGCCCACCGTGGTCACACCCACTAGGTCAATTTTGGGGTTGCCTACAGCAAGCATGATGGCCATGGCATCATCATGACCGGGATCGCAATCCAGAATAATCTTTTCCATCGAAGTGCTCCTTTGCTGCCATAACAGCCGCTGGGTCATCTCTGACTTCTGATGATTTAACGTTTCATCATCAGCTTATTTGATGATAAGACGTTAAACACATCCTGGCGTTCCACGCTTTCCGAAGACGTGCCAATCAGAGTGGAGACCCCATGCCGGTAGAGTTCATCCTCCATCGAAGCAACCAGATCGGCGAAATACGGATTGCGCAAATCAGGAACCAGCAGGCCAACAGTCTTAGTATCCGACGAGCGCATGGAACGAGCACGTTGATCGGGCACATACCCCATTTCCTCAACAGTTTTCAGCACCAACTGTCGCGTATCACTAGAAAAGCGGCCTTTATTGTGAAGTATCTGGGAAACAGCAGCAGCCGACACACCGGCACGTTGAGCAACATCCTTCAACGTCACGAACGCCATAGTCCCCTCCTTGCGGCCGATACATCGTCAAAGCAACAGTTCAAATGTACTCTTTTCACCGCCAATATTCGTAATCCTGCGCCAACACACGGCTCTCAACATAGAAAACCGCACCTCAACCACCGGATGAGAATTGCTTCAACCCGATAATCGAGGTGCGGTTTTTACTGGCGTACCGGCTACTCCAGTTCCACCGCGCCGGTGTACAGCTGGTAGTACTCGCCCTTCTGCGCGATCAGCTCGTCATGCGAGCCACGCTCGATGATGTTGCCATGGTCGAGCACCATGATCACATCGGAGTTGCGCACGGTGGACAGGCGGTGGGCGATGACGAAGACCGTACGGCCCTTCATCAGGTTATCCATACCAGCTTGCACAACCTCTTCAGTGCGCGTATCAATCGAGGACGTGGCCTCGTCAAGGATCAGCGCGGGCGGATCGGCCACCGCCGCACGGGCGATGGAAATCAGCTGGCGCTGGCCCTGGGACAGGCCGGAACCGTCGCCTTCGAGCACTGTGTCGTAGCCCTTGGGCAGCATGCGGATGAAGCTGTCCGCATTGACCAGACGCGCGGCCTCGATGCATTCCTCATCGGTGGCGTTCAGGCGGCCGTAACGGATGTTGTCCATCACGGTGCCGGTGAACAGGTTCACGTCCTGCAGCACGATGCCCAAAGACCTGCGCAGGTCAGGCTTCTTGATGCCGGCCACGGAGATGCCATCATACAGAATCTGGCCGTGCTGGATGTCGTAGAACCGGTTGATGAGGTTGGTCACGGTGGTCTTGCCGGCACCGGTGGCGCCGACGAGCGCGATCTTCTGGCCGGGCTTGGCGAACCAGGTGATGTCGTGCAGCACCGGCTTGTCCGGGTTGTAGCCGAAGGTCACGTTGGTGAAGCGCACGTCGCCGCGCAGCAGGGTCAGTCGGCCGTCGGGCGAGGTGATCGCCTGCTCCTTGGCCTTCATCACCACCTCGCGGGCCGAGCCCTTGAGCTTTTCTGCGGCCTTCAGAGACATCGTACCGTCGTCGCCGACCTCACGCTTCCATGCCCAGTGGCCGGTCTCGTGGTCGACTTCGGTCATGGTGCGGCCATCCTCGCCAAGTTCCACGTTGACGAGCGTCACGGTGCCCTTGTCTTCCTCGATGGGTTCGTCCATCAGCTTGAAGATACGGGAGGCTCCGGCGAGCGCCATCATCACCATGGTCAGCTGCTGGGAGACCTGGCCGATCGGGTTGATGAACGAGCGGGATAGGGTCAGCAGGGAGACGAGCGTACCGAGGGTGAGCGGCTTGACGCCGGTCAGGCCGATGTCGTTGACGCCGGCCAGCGAGACGGCGGCACCGACGATGGCGAGCAGGATGTAGAGCAGGTAGCCCATGTTGCCGACGACCGGCATGGTGGCGTTGCCCCAGGTGTTCGCTTCGGCGGACGCCTCGAAGAGTTCCTCGTTCTTTTCGTCAAATGTCTTCTGGGTGGCGTCCTCATGGTTGAAGACCTTGATGACCTTCTGGCCGTTGACGGATTCCTCCACGAAGGCGTTCACGTCGCCGATCCACTGCTGCTGCTTGACGAAGTAGCGGCCGGAGCGGCTCACGATCTTGCGCACGATGAAGTAGAGCAGAACGGTGAACACGATCACGAACGCGGTGAATGGAATGGACAGCCACAGCATGGACAGCAGCGCCGCGGCCGCGGAGATAATCGAGGAGAACATCTGCGGGAACGACTGCGAGATGGCCTGGCGCAGCGTATCGGTGTCGTTGGTGTAGTGGCTCATGATGTCGCCGTGCTCGTGGCTGTCGAAGTAGCGAATCGGCAGCTTCTGCTGGTGGGCGAACATATCGTCACGAATCTTCTTGAGCGTGCCCTGTTCAACGGTGATAATCAGCCACTGCCAAGCCCAGGATGTCACGATACCAGCCACATACAGGCAGCCCATCAGACTGATGGCGCGCAGCAACGGAGCCCAGTCGGGGTTCGATTCCCCCACCATCGGCAGGATGTAAGTGTCAATCAGCGATTGGAGGAACAGCGCGGATCCGGCCTGCGCGGCGGCACCAACCAAAATGCACACCACGATGGCGATAACGCGCAATTTGTATTGGAAGATGTAGCCGAAGATGCGCTTGATGGTTCCGGGGTCGGCTTTGCCCATGGCGGGCTCGCGATTCTTGAAACTCTGGTCGTTGCTCATCGTGCTTCTCCTTCCTTGGCATCGGCTGCATTGGTATCAACTACGCTGGTATCGGCCGTGGGCATGGTCACTGTCACCGTCACGGTTTCGGACGGCTCAGCGGTAGATGACTCAGCAGCCTGTTCGGCAGCGGCCAGTTCTTCGGTCTTAGCCTGGTTCTTGGTCTGGGATTCGTAAATGGAACGGTATTCATCGCAAGTGGTGAGCAGTTCCTCGTGCGTGCCGGAGGCCATGATACGGCCGGAATCCATCACCAGAATCATGTCGGATTCCTGCACGGAGGCCACGCGCTGGGCGATGATGATCTTCGTGGTGTCCGGGATCTCGTTGTGGAATGCGGCGCGGATCAGCTTGTCCGTCTTGGTATCGACGGCGCTGGTCGAATCGTCGAGGATCAGAATCTTCGGCTTCTTCAGCAGCGCACGGGCGATGCACAGGCGCTGGCGCTGTCCGCCGGACACATTGGTGCCGCCCTGCTCGATGTACGTGTCGTACTTGTCGGGGAATTCCTGAACGAATCCATCGGCCTGCGCGAGCTGCGCGGCATGGCGAATCTCCTCATCGGTGGCGTTCGGGTTGCCCCAGCGCAGGTTTTCGGCAATAGTGCCGGAGAACAGCACGTTCTTCTGCAACACCATGGCCACCTGATCGCGCAGCGCCTCGATGTCATAGTCGCGCACGTCCACGCCGCCGACCTTGAGCGAGCCAGAGCTCACGTCGTACAGTCGCGGCACCAGCTGTACCAGAGACGACTTTGCCGAACCAGTACCGCCGACGATGCCGATGGTCATGCCAGAACGAATCTTCAGGTTGATGTCGTCAAGCACGGGCTTTTCGGAACTGTCGGAGTAGCGGAAGGTGACGTGGTCGAATTCGATGGAGCCGTCGGCCATGTCAGTCACCGGGTGAGCCGGGTTCTGCACCGTGCTTTCCTCCTGCAGCACCTGACAGATACGCTCGGCAGAAGCCTGAGAAATAATCACCATGACGAAAATCATGGACAGCATCATCATGGCCATAAGAATCTGCATGGCATAGGTGACCAGCGAAGTCAGCTCGCCGGTGGACAGGCCCAACGCCGCATTATTGCCGGAAGCGACGATCTGCTGCGCGCCCATCCATGCGATGAGAATCATCGAGGCGTAGACGCACACCATCATGATCGGCATGTTGAAGCTCATGATACGCTCAGCCTTGGTGAAGTCCTTGAAGATGCGCTGGGAGATGCGGCCGAACTTGGAGACCTCGAAGGATTCGCGGTTGTAGGACTTGACCACGCGGATGCCCTGCAGGTTCTCGTCGACCACGTTGTTCAGCGCATCGTAGGTGTGAAACACGCGCTCGAACACGGGGTGCACGAGCACGACCAGACCGCACAGGCCGATGGCCAGGATCGGGATGCAGGCCAGGAACACCAGGGAGATCGACGGGGAGATGCGGAACGAGAACAGCCAGGCTACGACCACCATGATCGGGGCACGCACGCCCAGACGAATGATCATCATGTAGGCGTTCTGCAGGTTCGTCACGTCGGTGGTCAGTCGGGTCACGATCGAACCGGTGGAGAACCGGTCGATGTTGGTGAAGCTGAAGCCCTGCACCTTCTCGAACTGGTCCTTGCGCAGGTTCTTGGCGAAGCCCGCGCCAGCCACGGCCGCGTACTTTCCGGACAGGAAGCCGGCACCCAGCGAAACCATCGCGCACACCAGCAGAATCACGCCGAACTTGACGGTGGCCGGCATGCTGCCACCGGTGATACCCTCATCGATCAGCGAAGCCATGATGGTCGGAATCAGGATTTCCAGAATACCTTCGACCGCCACGAACACCGGAGCCAGGATGCTGGCTTTCTTGTATTCACGAATCGAATGACCCAGCGTGCGCAGTACATGCTTAGGTCTACCGGGTTCGACGGCTTTGCGCGCCTGCGCGATTGCCTCTGCGGTATCGCTCATTCGTTCTCCTCCTTCGTGTTAGCAACCTCCGCTCCGTCTTGATCGGGAGCCATCACCACAGGTGACTGAGGGAGTGTTTGATGTTCAAATTCGCGTTGTGCGCGCTCGATGTTCGCACGCATGCGTGCGACGTAGTCGCGCAGAGCGGCCTTCTCTCCATCGGAGAAGCCACCGACCAGCAACCGTTCGACCCGGTCACCATTCGCCTTGAGATCGGCGACGATCGCGTCCGCCTTGTCGGTCAGGACGATGCGCTTGCAGCGCGCGTCATGCTCCACCGATTCACGGGCGATCAGGCCCTTCTTCTCCATCAGGGCCAGCACACGCGAGGCGGTGGACCGGGTGATGCAGAATTTCTGTTCGATGGTGTGCTGGTAGATCTCACGACCGCGATTACGCGCCAGGAACATGATGATATGCGCGTTGCCGCCGGTGGTTTCCCTGGCGGTTTGCGGCATGCTCTCGCCCAGATAGCGGTCGACGGCTTTGGTTACCGCACGCATTTCGATGCTGAGAATATGCCGATCCATTGTCCTCCGTACCATGCGGGGCCGTGTGCGTTTGCACCTTCACCCCACATTGTTGTATACGCAACAATTCATGATAAAGAGACCCATATACAACAGTTGCACATACAACAATCGGCGCGTTGTAGTATTTCCAGCTTTTCCGATTTTGGCGTGTAGGGGCATGTGTCAGAGGCGGGTTTGGATGGCGTGCCTGAAGCCGCCGGCGTGCAGCAGGCTTCTGGTGATGGTGGTGTCGAGGTTGCGGAATCCCAGGGCTATGCCTCTGAGGGTCTCGAGCCTTCCGCTACGGCAGCACCTTATGTTCGAACACCCACATGGTCTCGTCCGCGGATCTGCTGTCGGTAAGAATCGTCAACATGAACCGCTCACCGTCGTTCCTCACGTAACCGCATTGCACTGCACCTTCCGACTTGAGCCGGCTACGGACGACATCGTAGTCAAGCAGTCGCAGGAGACCTTCTTGATATTCGGGAACAATCCTCACACAGCAAAACTCACGTAATGCTTCGCGGAAGGAACCGCCATGACCATCAAGCATACGCTGAAAGAAATCGGGCACCATGATCGAACGCTGCGTATCGGTATTCAGATTGACGATAAATGACACCGGATAACGTACATTCAGATATTCAAGCAGCATTCTCACATCCCCATTGCGCACCAGAATATTCTCAAGCTGGTTGTTGAGCATGCGGAGCTGGCGTTTGCCTCCACCATTGACGTAATGCTGTTTCTTGTCCTGGCGCATACGGATTTCCGCCTGCTTGATGAGGTCTGGAAGATCCCCTCCATCATCGGATTCGGCCATGCCTACGGATATATCCCAATCACCTTTCAGAAAATCCCGACGCATACGCGCCATCCGACGCATACTTTGGCTCACTGTATGGTTGCAGCTGATAATCACGAACTCATCACCTCCGATGCGGTAGATCCTGTCGTCCCCGAAGCAGGCACGCATCGCATTCGCAAGGCAGCACAACACTGAATCGCCCTTGGCATGTCCCAAATAGTTGTTGATTTCATGCAGTCCATTCATGTCGACGTACACCACCGTCAACGGCTTGTCATGCGGGGCCTGGATGCACTCCAAATCGTTATCGTAGGCATTGCGGTTGAGTAGTCCCGTAAGCGAGTCCCTGCGGTAATTATCGGCATCACTGCATGCCAATAGTCCTATGGGCAGATTCCGTCCGACCAGCACCACAGCCCAAGGGTCGGATGGGGAGCATGCGTGAGTGGGAACCGCCGCGAATGTGACTACGCCGGTTTTGGCCAATATCTCGCTGCGGTATATCCCCAGCACGGTTTCCTGCCTGTATAGCCGTTCCCGGATCGAAGACAAATTCAGATCGGCGAGAAATCGTCCGACATCGTCAGGATGCACCACCCGGCTGGCGGTCACCGCACGCATGTAGGCGCCGAATTCGTCGACTTCCGGATCAGGAATCACCCCATCTCGTTTGATGGCACGGTATTCGCCTGTCGCCACATTCAACCGAGATATTTCCGCCAGACCATCAGCCAGGATTTCAAAGGCGTCGGCCGCCAACGCGGAGACTCCCAACAGCACCCGGCCGTTGACGGTCACATGACCGCGATGCAGGTAATCGCACGGCATATCCCAATAGTGCCGACCGTCGGCACGCTCGGCCAACAGCGTTTCCATCCGTTTCACCGGCAGTGGAGGGTAGAAATAATACCCTTGGATGTATCCGCATCCGACTGCTTCCAGCCAATCGACCTGTTCCTTGGTCTGGGCGCCCTCGGCGATGACCATCAGATGCAGCTTCTTAGCCATCACAATTATGGATTGGATGATTTTCACGCCTTTACCGGCATTCTCCTTGCTCAGCTCGATGAACTTCGTGTCCAGTTTGATCATATCGACATTAATGTCTTTGAGCATGTTCAGCGAGGAATATGCCGAACCGAAATCATCCATCAGCACCACGATGCCTCTCGCATGCAGTTTACGGATGGTGTCCTTCACCATGGACAGGTTTTTCGCCACGGTGCTTTCGGTGATTTCCACCCGCAACAGACGCGCGTCGACGTCATATTCGTTCAACAGTCCGCCGATCACGTCGGCCACATCCATCTGGTCGATATCCATCATGGACACGTTCACGGAAACCGGTACCAGATTGCGTCCTTCACGCTCCCATCTGCCCAGCATCTCAACCACGAAGCGCCATACGAACATATCCACATGGCAGATACGCCCGGCTCTTTCCAATACCGGGACGAACCATCTTGGGGGAATCACGCCATATTTGGGGTGATTCCAGCGCACCAACGCCTCAGCTCCTACAATGGTTCCTGTCTCCGCATTGCATTTAGGCTGCAGATAACAGCAGAATTCGCCGTTTTCGAGCGCATGATCGATGTCTTCGAATGTGAAGAAAGGCACCAGCTCGTTGTCGGACGGCATTCCGCCCATTTCTGGCATGTCGGTCACTCGGTCCTCCCCTCGTCGAAAAAACTATCCGTGGTATTCGCCGTTGTACTGTATCAGTGTGACGTCCTCGACGCCGTCAATCGCACGGATACGTTCGGCGAACGTCATATCCTTGTCGTCGCAAAACACTTCAACGGCCATTTCCGTGCGTTCGCTACGCATGGTTTTGGATTTGACGAAGAATTTAGTGCGTCCGAACGCGCGCATGATCTCATCGCCAACCATATCGCCCACATAGTGGATTACCGCAATGTACACGCGTCCCTTGTCCTGATGCGAATAAAACAATGCCAGCATGCCGATCATCACCAATCCGGCCACAATCACCAGCACATACATGCCAGCACCCGCCGCAATACCTGAAGTAATCGACCAGAACAAATACAGCAGATCCATCGGATCCTTGACCGCGGTACGGTAACGCACAATCGACAACGCACCGACCATACCAAGGGAAATCACAATATTCGTACTGATGGACAACGTGACCATGCAGGTGAGCACGGACATGCCCACCAATGTGACCGCGAAACTGCGCGAATACACCACGCCCGTGTAGAAACGGCGGTACACGTAGTAGATGATGATGCCGACGATCAACGCCACCAGCAATGCCAACGCCATTTTGGGCACATTGTATTGGGTGAAGGATTTCAGCACCGACTTTTTGATCATGTCATTAACGCTCATAACGCTGCTCTTTCTCTCTTACTTCCTTGATTCGTAACGTGTATTGTTTCGGGATACGCCAGCCGAAATGTCAGCTGATTACAGGCTCGGCTTTACAGGCTCGGCACGCTCCAGCCTTCCTGCCAGTAGCCGAATCCCCGCAAATACGAGGCTTTGTCATAACAGAACACGTATTTCGAAGCCGATGTCAACTCCTGAGCTTTGCCTGGCAACAGATCGCGTACCATTTGTGGCAGGAATTCAGTGAATTTGACTTCCATCACCAGTTTTCCAGGCTCAAGCACGGGCAATACCGGCAGTGTGGAGTCGAAAATATCGAATCCTCCAACCGCCGCACGCACGTTCATATCGAAAGTGACACGCACGGTACCAGCGTCAAGAATCCACGGTTCGCGCTCATAATCGACGATCACACGCGGACGCAACACATTGCACATGCATTCCACATAAAACTCGCGGCACAATTGATGCTCGCTGTCGCGCAAAAACTCGTAATCGCCGGCAAGAATGCGGTCGAACTGCTCATGGGTGAGCGGCGCATCCTCCTTGTAAATCCAACTGTCGCTTTTGCGTTTGCGTTCCAGTTTGATCACGCGGTCGCTGTAATCGTAGATGCGAATACGGTATTTCTTGCGCAGCAGCACACCGTCGACTTTTTCCTGATACGCGGTGTTCCAATAATCGTCGAAGTACAGGCTGCGAATCATATAGCCGCCATTACCCGCATGCTTGTCAAGGCCAAGCAGCGGTGCCATACGCACATTCAAATCGGCTTTTTGCGCGTATGAGATCAGATATTTGAGCTCATGACGGAACCGTTCCTTGGCCGTGCGCGGCGGAACGGAAAGCTCTTCGCCGACACGGTTCGCGATGCGGCCGAGCAGCGACGTGCCCTGGTTGCCGCGGCCGCTACTCATTGGCATCCTCCACAATGCTGCCGTCGGCTTTCACATAGAAGCATTTGGTGCCGTAAATCTTGTTGCCGTCGGTGAGGTAATGGTCGAATGCGTCTTGCGTGTAGCCTGACGCATTGCGCACGCTCACCTTGATGAAGTACTGGCCTTCGTCAGGCATGTCCATCACGGCTTCCGGCAGCACGACATCTCTTTGCGAGAACACTACGTCGTCGCCCGCATAGTCCTTGGACACGGTGACGGCGTAACGCAGATCCTCATCGTTGAAATCGTAGGCCACATCCCAGTTGAGCCTAAGCTTGCCGTTGGCGGGAGTCGGCTTGCCGATATAGAACGGCATGGGCTTGTTGAATCCGGTTTGGTACGTCTGGTAATTCTGCTCGATTTCGCTGTGCAATTGGTCTGCCACCGTGTCGTATTGGCTTGACGTCAGGGGCTCATGCATGGAGTCGGGCATCTTCTGCACGTATGGCTCAACGATGGAACGATACTGCCGCACCATGGAATTGATGCGACCGGCGCTCATGTATTTGTATTCGTCGTTGACGGCTTTATCGAGCGCGGTGCGGAACGACTTGGTCTGCAGGCAACGTCGTAACAGTATGTTGCCCCAATAGTTGCTGATGCCGTTTTCCCAGCTTTGGCCGTCAGCACGTTGCCTGATCTCATATTCCTTGCGCATGAGCATACCGTCGTTGTCCCAGTCAAGCAGGTAAAAAGTATCCGAATTCGTAGGACTATACAGGTACACATTACGGTTTTGCGTGTCGATATTGCCGGTCAATAATTGGAATGCCATCCAATATGCGATGTTTTCGGTATCGAAATATTTGCCGAGGATTTCGCTCATCGGAACGGAATAATCATTGAGATCATTCAGCATGGCTATCAGTTTGGTATGGTCGTTGTCGCCTTTGATTTCGAGTTTTTTCTCAAATTTCGTCTGATCGTAGTCGGGATCGTCGGCAAGTTTGATCACATCTTCGTCTCGATAGAATTCAAAATCATTGACTTTGTACAACTGGCCGTTTTTGTCGAGTCCGTGCGCCTGCAATGCGGTTTTGTTGAGTTGTTCGACTTGCGTGTACAGGCCGTAATCGTCGAAGGAATCCGATCCGCTGGTCTCGTCTTTCACATACAAGTGCACGAATTGCGTGCGCAGGCCCATCATCTGGTCAATGCCCTTGATAAGGTCGTACGCCATTTTGTTGCGGAAACGCAAGCCATCGTTCACATGTTTGTTCAATGCGATGGTGCGCTGTCCACGCCACTTGCCTTTGCCGTTTTTCAACTCGATCTTGTAGTTTTTCTGCTGAAATTTACTTGACGATTGGCCTCGTATCTGCACGGTGGCGTTCGGCGCGCTTTCGCCGAAGCCGAGTTCGCCGGAGACGGGACCCTGCTCATCGCCCACCTGCAGCAGACCATTGACCTTGTAGCGTTCAACGCCCATGGCCGTATAGTCATCTGCGGAATATTGGTTGATTTCACTCCAGCTATGGTCGGTGCCTTCCGACGAATTACCGCGCGATACCGTCAAATACATGGTTTCCACGCCGCTATCGTCATACACCTTGTATAACGATTCGTTGTCGCGCAAGTGTGCGCCGTCGATGCTCTGTTCAGCGCTTTTCTTGACTTGCTCATGCGTCCGCGACGAATCCGATGATTGCGATTGCCCGCTTTCGCCAGGTGTCGAGGTCTCGCATCCGGCGCAGAAAAGCACCGTCAGTATTGCCATCAATGCCGCTATCCGCTTGACAAGCGCGGTAATGGCTTTTGCGCTGCGTCGATTCCACCATGTCATGATTTACGATTCCTCCCGATTATGCCATCCGTTTTCTGCATTATTCACCTTGTTAGAAGACCGTGCATACCTTGGACGATGCAATGATTGGTCGATCCGCTGTTCGCCACGTTCAAGCAGTATGCCCAATTCCATGAAACGTCCCCGCTTTGTTTGCGCCACAATCGGCTGCTGCCCCAATACTCGGTACGGAAGATTGTCGGTATATGAGGCGAGACGGAAAGTCGCGTATATGGCAAACAACGAAGCGCCCATCAGGAAACCGAAACCGAACAGTGTCGTAGTGAAAAACTGACTGATCACCGTGAACACAACCGTTGAAACGGCAAACAATGCCGATGCCGTCAACGCACCGGAATAATCGGTGAAATACAGCAGAATCAGCATCACGGTGTTGCCGACCGCATAAAGGGCATACCCCACGCAGAGCACACGGAAATATCCGTGCATCACATCGTTGAAACCCAAAGGTAGCGCGTTCAGCACTGTTTTTTCCAACGAAATCACGGCAGCGGTCACCAGCAATTGCTTCAATGCCGTGTAATGCAATTCTCGATTGAGCACAGCCAGCATTTCGTTTTCGGCAACGGTAATGTCTTTGACCGTGCCTCCATCATTCAACAAACTGTAATACGACCGATATGTTGGGTAGAAATTGACCTCCACCGACACCACAAAATTCACCGTGGTGATCAGAATCGTCAAAAACGCCAGCATGGCGGGCACATCGTAATATGGCGCACCATAAAACAAACCCTTCACCTTGATACCAAGAGGTCCACACCAGGTGATCACCAAATGGGCGAACAAGCCAATGGTGGTGAACAATCCGGTCAACGCCAACGGCAGAAACTGATCGACCCACTGCAGAAACAGCCACGGATGCTCACGACTTTGCGGAAAATACCGATGCAACAGCAGCACATCCCACACCAGCATCACACCATAGCCAAGCACCACTGCGAACAACAGCGACTCCACAGGAGGGCATGCCAACGCAAGCAACACGCATGACGTGACGAACGCCACCAGCACCGCCGCAACAAAAGAATACAGAATGCTTTTGTAATCTTTAATGGCCGTCAAATAACTCATCGCATTCCAGTTGACGACCATTTCAAGAAACAACCATAAACACAACACACCCTGCATCAGCGTGGCTCCAGAAAACAGCAGAAACACCGTGTACAACACCGCGCCCGCTACCAACATGATGCCGGTAGACCCCCAAAACGACGGCAGAATCATCTTCTCATCGTGATCAAACAGCATATCCGCCAAAAAACGTGTGACCGGCATCGACAGAAAACTTGTCAATACCAACGAGGAGAGCAATGTGTATGTGATCATGCATACAAGCAGATCACGGTCGGGGCGGCCCACCTGCCACCGACTGCTCACGATCAGCACGCCAAACTGCAGAAGCACGCCCAGCAGCATCGGGCCGGCGCAAATCACGCCGGCATAGCCATAGGCTCGCAGCATCGCCATCAAGCCCCTACGATGGAACAGTTTCTTCAGTTCAAATCCAATACCGGCCATATCAGCGTTCCAATCCGAACTGATCCGCGGTATCGGCATACAGCTTGCGATAATCGTCAAGCATGCGCTCATGACGGTAATAGGCGTTCACACGATTGCGGCCGATCTGCCCCATGGTTTCACGCAACGTACGGCTGGAACACATGCGTTCCATCGCCCCGCTTAAGCCTTCGCGGTACATGGGAGGCACATAAAAGCCGGCAGTGCCGAAATCGTCGCCATCCTCGCCTTCCAAAAGCTCACGGCAACAGCCGACATCAGTGGTCACGCACGGGCGTGCGGCTGCGAACGATTCCAACACCGACAATGGTTGGCCTTCGGAAATGCTGGTCAGCACGGTGAAATCAAGCTTGCGCATGTATTCGACCACGTTCACACGTCCTGTGAACTCAAGATTGCGCACACCCAACTGCTCCACAAGCTCATGGCATTCGTCGGCATACTCCTGATCGTCAACACCGCCGAGAATATGCAGGCGAACGTTGTCAACACGAGATGAAAGCCCATGAAACGCGTGAATCAGGGTCTTCACGTCTTTGATGGGAGCCATGCGCACCACCGCACCGATATCGACCCAACCGTCATCGGGCTTCAGGGGAATATCACAAAAACGTTCGTATTGAATGCCATTGGGAATAACCTGGCAGGCATCGGCGGGAGCACCCATACCGATTTGGATAAGACGGGCACGACCGAACAAACTAGTGACACGCCATGCACGCTGGTAGATATGTTCTGAAAGCATGTAGAAGAAACGAATCCAACGCGGACGGAAAGCCGGCAGCACCCATTCGGCGGAAATAATCTCCTCTTCACGTTCGCGCGTATAAATGCCATGTTCCGTAAGCAATACCGGCGCATGGTTGATGGAACCGCCCAAACAAGCCAGCAATCCGCCATATCCGGTGGAAATCGCATGGTATATCTGCGCTTCCGGCACTTCGCCGCCCATCAAGTACAACACCGGAAGCAACATGGAGCGCACAGTATGGAAAGCGTCGGCATAGGCCACATACGGATATTCTTCCATGCAGATTTGCGTAAACAGGTCGATGAATTCACGGCTTTGCAGGAACGAAAGCGGATGCACGCCTCTTGTGTGGAACAGGTTGAAAAGCACATCCCAGTCCGGGCTGCCAAGATTCACCAGTTCGCGCAATGACCGCAATTCCCCCTCGGTGAACGACACTTGCGCTCGTTCACCGCTCAGACGCAAGGCGTCGTCGAGGAACACCTCATGCACTTCCACCACATTGCCGGGCAGGTCATATACGAATTTGCCGCGGTCTTCGGCTTTGGCGCCGATCACCCACAACACGAACTCGTGCTCTTTCATCGCTTCGATATAACTATGCATCCACGTGGACACGCCACCATGCACGTACGGGTAGCATCCTTCCAAAACCAGGCAGATTCTCATGCCTCTCCCCCGGTCTTGCGTTCGATATGAACCGTGGCGCTCGTGGCTTTGAGCAGATACAGGTTCCCGGTCAGCTTGGTGAGACTTCCGCCACGAACCCTGCCAGGCGTGCCATTGTTCGCACGGAACATGAGCCAGCCCTGATCGATAAGGTTGCCAAGATGCAAATCCCAACTATCGTCGGACGTTGCCATCGAAACCGTCAATCCTGAGAATCGCTGCACCGCCGCAGCGCATTCCGTTCCAGTCTGCATACGAATGGACGGAGCCGACTGTTCCAACCAATCCAAATAATCTTCTAATCCCTTGCGATAGGTTTCCCAACCTTCTTTCGCGCCACGATCTTCATCAAGCAGATCGTCGGGATGCATGAAGTGCGAACTCACGTAATGCATATTCAGTTCGGAAACCGCGGCAAGACGCATGTATGAATTATTCACCATGCTTCCCGACACAATACGGGGAGCTTCAACCACACCATCGGCTGCCACGCCGAACTCCTGCACATACTCCAGAGAACTGTCGGGAGGAAAGGCCATGCTGGCGATGGCACGAATCTGAGGCACATCCTCACCGATGATTTGGCGGCCTTCACTGGAAAGAATATTGGACGGCGGCACATAGACCGACGATGTCGCAGCGGGAAGCACTGTCTTTTGAAAGGCAATCAGTTCGTTCAACGAATCGACGATGGCTTTGCGATTCGGCCATTGCACGTACGTGTATTCGTTGCCGTAATCCGTATTCGGCAACACCAACGGCTGATGGTTGTACCCGTGATATCCGATTTCGCCGTTTTGCCGAAGCAGCAATCCTCCGTAATACTCGAATTGTGTGTTGTCCGTCTGTCGTACAGGATCATTCTTGGTGTCATCGCCGTAATTCTCAATCATCACACCGGTGAAACGAATACCGTACCGTTCCGCAAGACGCACCAAATCTGGCCACCATACTTGAGAATAGAATTCGGAAATGCTCATGTTGTAGTCACGTTTGATGTATTTGCCATTGCCAGACGGTACTGGAGACGGAAAATCGTCCAGGTAGAAAGCCGCGCTGTTAATCACCGGATAGGCCATGGCGGAACTGAGCAGACTGAACGCCGAAGCGTAAAATCCTCGAACCATCTTGACGTAAATGCCGATATTGCACATCACAGCCGTTCCTGACTCCACCGAGCTCCTCCACACCAATGGCGTTCTGCCATTGCTGCTGACCGCCTCCACCTGTGCACGCTCATTCAACGCGACGCTCAGCGACGATTTGAACGGGTCACTGAACATGTATGTCTGACCGCCACCCAACATAAAATCCTCGGACGGTGTAATGCCCTCAGTCACCACATATTTGTATGCGGACGATTCAATGCCGATCTGCGGGCCGATCACATCCAGATAGCCGGTTTTCTCCGGGGTCATGGCGAACATGACGCCGCCGCCCTTTTTGACCCATTGCATGATCTGCAGCACATGTTCGCCCAACGGATCCAAGTTGGGCATGGCAATCACCATCGTCTGATACTGCTTCAACGTAGGAATCTCGTCACCTTGCGCAAGATCGACGGTGACAGTGGGCACTTTCATGTCAAGAAGCACACGGTCAAGCATGCTTTCAGCATCGGAGACACCCTCCTGCGAACTGTCGATCACCAAAAGGTTCGTGGCTTTTTCGCCAGCGATGGCGTCGGCTGCTGGAATGGCTTTGTCTCGATCCAAGTAGGTGATGTCGAACCGCGTTGCACCGTAATGCACGCCCAGGCTCTCCACCAGCAACACCAAAGCGATGGCCATGAACATGGCCCAGACTTTGACCAGACCTTGCCAGCGGAATCGCTTCCACTTGGCCAACACGTCTGACAGGAATCCTCTGGTCATGCGCGTTCAACCTCCTTGGTTCCAGTCCAGAACCGCAGAGCTCGTCTTCCCTGGCCACCGAGATAAATATGTTTGCTTTCGATCTGCTGAACGGTTTGATGCAACGCATCGCCATCATTGCGTGCGGCATCGAGTCGCAGACGCATCAGCCATACATCGCCTTGATCCGGCCACCGTTCCATAGCGCCGTCAACGGTGTGTGCGGCATCATCAAAAAGTCCAAGATCAATCTGCATTTGCGCAAGACGGCACGCAACGTGATAATCGCCATGTTGGCGAAGTCGTTCCTGCAACACTTCGGCATATCGTTGTTTCTGCAACTGCAAAGCGTATCCTTGCGCAATACCGGAATTGACATATCGTTCCAGCGCATCGCAATACCGTTCCAACATCGTTTCGGAATTTCGATGCTGCAGATAATCGTTACGGCAGCGCTGCAATGCAAGATCTTCCTTGGCACTGATCTGCGCCAAGGCGGTAGCCGCGTAATGCACGACTTCCACATCCTCATTCAGTCGGGCCTGCGACAGCACATCGATATAACGGCTGGGATTATCGTTGAGAATGGACATCACCAGACTGCGCCGCTGACTCGAATCATTGACGATCAACGCCTCTTCCAACGGCACTGTATTGGCGAAATCGGCTCGTTCCCCAACGAGAATGCTTCGACGCTCCTCATCATCCACACGCATTTGCTCAAGCCCCGGAACCGTGTGCTCGCCAGCGCGAATCAGCGTGCTCGCATGCAGCAACAGCACACATAACGGCCCCCACAATGGCACCAGCAGCATGAAAGGAAGCAGCCGCCCCTCCACACGAAGCACGCCAACGCGAGACAATACGCACAGCAGCACGCATATCATTACATGCACGGCGATAAGCAGCATCGCCATCACCGTCGCATTCATGCTGCGCCACCTTCATGCGATGCGGAGTCATTCGGCGCAGCGTCACTGCGCGGCGTTTCATCCGCTTGCGACTCGGCAGCTACTTGTTCCGAAGCCTCAGCCAGCAACGAATCTTCCTCGTGGACTGAAACCAACTTCGCATGCAATCCAGCCTGGGTCAAACGACCGTTGATGATCGGCAGCTCATGCTCGCTGACCTGATTCATGAGCACATACACATTGCCGTCCTGCAGTACACCGGCCTCATCCGTTTGACGAAGGGCTCCCCTCAGGCGGCTACCATCGTCTTGCCAGGCGCCTTCCACACGCAACAGCAGATGATTGCTCATATGAGCGTACTTGAGCTCGTTTGCAGCCAGCACTTTGGGCAGGAACGCCTGAGTGTTCAAGAATTCCGTGCCGGGCACCAGCATCGTCTGCCGCGCAACATTCTCATAATCGAAGGCACGCACCATCGCGGATTGCACCAAGCCGCACATGATGGTGAACAGGTTCTGGAAGTACAGGTTCATTTGGTCGGGCTGCGCTTTGGCAAGCACAATCACCACGGCCAGCTTGCCATCGGCATGCACGCCCGCCGCATACATTGGAAGGTTTTGTTCAAGATTGCGGTTTACCCACAATCCGCCATGATCCAAGGCCGTGACAATGTTGGCATAATTCTCAAGCAGCACCGATTTACTGAATAAGGATTCGGCCTGCGGACTCGCGGCCACCAAACGCGCGAAACGACCACCATTATCGATTCGGTAAATACCGAAACTATCGCCTCCCAACGTATCTTGCATAATGCGAATGGCCGCGTGATACAGCTTTCGAGGCAGCACTTCGTCCAATTCACGGGTCATCGCATACATTTTGCCGAAACTGTCGCGCCTGCCGATAATCTGTCCGCGCAGCATACGACGATCATCAAGCACATCGTGGTACAGGTCACGCAGGAACGCAAGTCGTTCACGCAGCAAACTGTTTTCGTCACGCATGAATCGCAGGTTTTCGCGATTGCGCATCTGCACGTATCCGCATACTGCGCCGGCAACGAAATACACTACGAATGCAAGCCAGTTCGACGTGTCGTAAAACAGTGGAGCGAATGACGCGCCGTTCGACGCGTACGACAACGCCATGCCGGCACATGCGAGCGCGGCCGCGAACACGCCTGCGTTCATTCCGTACATCGTGCCGACGATCACCACGAAAAACAGGCGCAAATCCACGGTTCCCAGCTGACTGTCGCCTTGTACCGCGGTGCGAAGCAGTTCCTCCAGTATGAACGTGACGCAGATTTCGAATGCGATCCATGGTTTCGAATGGTTACGCAGAAAATCCCAGATCGGGTGCTTTTCGGACTGTTCCCGCGCACGCGCCTCTTTCCAGCGTTGCAGCACCAGGGGAAGATCCTGTTTGAGCGAGTATCGTGGCGACCAGCCATAACGCAAGCGCAGCGCATGGTCGTCTGCTGGGTAGCTTTGGGGCCTGCCTTCGCCAAAAGTCACCGACAATCCGGGAAATGCCGCGCTGATCACATCAGCCAAATCACCGTATGTGAAGTTGAACACGTTGGGCACGTGGAATACTTCGCTTTCGGCGGTCCAATCGTCGAACATGCGGTAGATCAGTTCGGCAAGATCGTCGGCGCAGAGAAAGCATGTCTGCTGCTGTTCGCGTTCACGGAATGAGATCGACCCTGCTGACGCCTGTTCGAACAGCCTGCCGAAATATGCGGTTGCCCCATTGCGTTCGGGTGCATACAGGTATGGGCAGCGAATGATTTTCGCTTCCAGATGGTAGGTGTGTGCGTAGTACAGGCAGAGTTCTTCCGACGCTCGAGACATCAGGCTTTTGCTGGTATCGTGTACGTCGGCGTTTTCCGGATAGATGAATTCAGATTCGGGGCCGCTGACCATCAGCATTTGCGTTTGCCTGTTGCGAATGGCATGCAGGAGTCTTCGCAGTGCTCCCAGATCGCCGTCCCGGTCACTGCGTGGGGTCAGATTTTCGGAAAAGAATACGATGCGATCAAATTCGTATGCAGTAAGGGTTTCGGCAAGGGTGTTGGCGCCAGACATGTTGACGATTCTGAGACGGTCATTGCCGCCTACGGTGCCTTCTCGTTCCGCTATCACCACACGGTCTCGGGGAAAGGCATGCTGAATCCACTGTTGGGTAATGAAATCGGTATCACCGACCAAAAGCACTTCATGCTGCCACCCCATTACCATGTTTGGTAGGCCGCCTCGATGGTCGGGGCCGGGTCGCCGGTCCTGGTATGACTTTCCTGCCCTGTCGTTGATGGTCCGGGGGTGTTGTCGCCGGGAACGTCCCCCCCCCCCGTGAATACTTCCCTTAAACGGGGGTATGGCATAGTTCTGTCCACAAACCCTCCATTGTCCCTGCCTTACGGTATTCCAGTGTAATCCGTTAACAGACAAAATCCCCCTCAACGGGGGTTTCTTACGCCGTGCGATTGCCTCGCTTCAGTCCTTACTTCGCGAGCTTGGCGTACTCGTCGACCATGAACTTGGCGATCTTCTTGCCGCCTTCGCCCAGCAGGGTGGACAGCGAGTTGATCGGCATGGAGTTGAGGAACATGCGCATCATGGCGTTGTCGGGCAGCTTCGTCAGCTCGCCGGCCTCGCCGGCGGCGGCCACGGCGGCCACGATCTTGGCGCCGAACGGATCGGCCTCCCATTCGCCGTAGGTGGACCATTCGGTGAGCGGCTGGCTCTTGCCATCGCCTTCGAGGGTCACGACAACGGTGTCGGCAATGTCGCGGGAGCTCACGCCCACTTCGATGGCGTATTCGCCGGACTCCACGTGCCAGTCGTTGTACTTCTCAGACCAGTAGGCGAACGCGCGTTCATCGAGGTCGATGGTCACACTCTTGGATTCGCCGGCCTTGAGGAACACCTTGGTGAAGCCCTTGAGTTCATGCTTCGGGCGGGCCACGTCGGCCTTGCCCGGAGCCACATACACCTGCACGGTTTCGGCGGCGTCCACATCGGAGGTGTTGGTCACGGTGGCGGTCACGGTGGCGGTGTTTGCGCCGGTCTTGGCGGCGGCGACGTCAGCGATCTCGAACGTGGCGTAGCTCAGGCCGTAGCCGAACGGATAGTCCACAGACTTGCCGTAGGTGTCGTAGTAGCGGTAGCCGACGAACACGCCCTCGCCATAGTCGACATGGCCCTCCTCGCCCGGCCAGTTCAGCATGCTCGGGTCATCGTTGATGTCCAGCGGAATCGACTGGGCGAGCTTGCCGGACGGGCTGACCTGGCCGAAGATCATATCGGCGAGCGCCAGGCCACCGGCTTGGCCGAGCAGCCAGGATTCGAGGATGCCCTTGGCGTTCTTGGCCCACGGGGCCACGGAGACCACGGAGCCGTTGGACAGCACGACCACGACGTTCTGGTTCGTGGCGGCGACCTGTTCGAGCAGGGCGATCTGCTTGGCGGGCATGTCGAGGGTGTCGCGGTCGAAGCCCTCGGATTCCGCGGCTTCCGGCAGGCCCAGGAACATGAGGACCACGTCGGCGTTCTTGGCGGTTTCCACAGCTTCGGATTCGAGGGCCAGGTCGGCCGGTTCCAAATCGAGCGTGAAGCCGGGGGCGAAGTCGGCCTTGATGCCGCGCTCGGCGAGCGTGTCGAGGAAGCTGGTCATCTTGGTGGGGGTGATGTGGGAGGAGCCGCCGCCCTGGTAGCGCGGGGTGCGGGCGAATTCGCCGATGACGGCGATCTTCCGGGCCGCTGCCGGGTCGGCGTTCAGCGGAAGAATCGCATCGTCGTTCTTGAGCAGGACGATGGATTCGATGGCGGCCTGGTGGGCCACTTCGTCGTGCACGTCCACGTCGAAACGGTAGCCGTCGATGCTCATCGCAGCGCGGGCCTTGTTGATGAGGTCGATCATGCCCTGGGCCATGCGGTCGAGCTGGGCGGGGGCGATGCGGCCGTCGCGGGCGGCGTAGACGATCTGGTCGTCGGTGTAGCTCGGCGGCATTTCGAGGTTGAGGCCGGCGTTCAGGGAGGCCACGCGGTCGTGGTCGGCGCCCCAGTCGGACATGACGATGCCCTCGAAGCCCCACTCGTCGCGCAGCACGTCGGTCAGCAGCCAGTGATTCTGGGCGGAGTGCACGCCGTTGATACGGTTGTAGGAGCACATGATGGTCCACGGCTGGGCGGTCTTGACGATGTGTTCGAAGGCCGGCAGGTAGATCTCACGCAGGGCGCGCTGGCTGATGCGGGCATCGACGCGCAGACGGTCGGTCTCCTGGTTGTTGGCGGCGAAGTGCTTGAGCGAGGTGCCCACGCCCTTGGACTGCACGCCGGCGACGATGCCGACCGCCTCATGGCCGGCGAGATACGGGTCTTCGGACCAGTATTCGAAACAGCGACCGCCGAGCGGGTTGCGCTTGATATTGACGCCGGGGCCAAGAATCACAGCCACCTTTTCCTGGATGCACTCCTCGGCCATCGCCTCGCCGACCTTGTGGATGAGTTCCGGGTTCCAGGAGCTGGACAGGCCGGCCGCCGGCGGGAAGCAGGTGGCGGGCACGGAGTTGTCGAGATCGGTCTCGCCGGTGCTGGAGGTCAGGGACTTCCTGAGGCCGTGGGGGCCGTCAGTGATCATGTAGCCTGGGATGCCTTTGGACTCCACGCCCTGCAGATGCCAGGAGTCGCCGCCCGAGGTGAGGGATGCCTTCTCTTCAAGAGTCAAATCCTTGACGGACGGGTAGGTGGACTCGCTCATGATTCCTCTTTCCTTGAGTTTCTTGAGTTGTGCGGTTGTCCGATATGCGTTGGCTCCGATTCGGCCGGACTGTCTGGCTGTTGTTCGAGGTTCCTCCACGAATCTCGACTGCCGTTTTCTCTCGACCAACCGGCTGGTAGGTAGATTATCAAAATCTGTGTCACAACACACCGAAATCATTTGGAATCACTACTAACCGACCGTAAGGTTGCCTGTATGAACATCCCCTCCCCCACCGATACCGATCGCCGCACCGCGATTCTCGACGCCGCCGTCGAATCGTTTGGCAAACTCGGCTATTACGGCACGTCTCTGCAACGTATCGCCACCGAAGTGGGGCTCACCAAGGCCGGCGTGCTGCATTACGTGGGCAGCAAGGAGGGACTGCTCAAGCTGGCGCTGACCAAGGAATACGACCGGATCACCGAATCGATCAATGCCGCAATGGTCGCCCAGGAGCGCCCGCTTATCGCGGATATGTGGCGTCAGGTGGTGGCGGTGAACAACAAGAGGCCCGCACTGGTGCACATGTTCTCCACACTGAGCGCCGAGGCACTTGACTCGACCCACCCCGCGCACGATTATTTCGCCGACCGCGAGCGCCGCACGGTCACCATGGCGCTCAACATCAACTGGGCCGTGCCGGAAGATGTGAATATCGAGCACCTGCTGCAGTCCGGCTTCGCCATGATGGACGGCATTCAGCTGCGTTGGCTGCGCGCCCCCGGCCAAGATCTCAATACCATGTGGGCCGATTGCGAGGATGTTCTGATGCCTTTGCCCCTTTGGGAGGGATATCGCTAATTGGTGCGGCTGCGATGTCAGAGGACGCTCCGGATCAGCGATGATGGTTTGCCGCGATCAAGTAAATGCGGCTGTAACCACGACTGCCGCTGTCCCGAGCGGTGCCAATCTGCCAAACGCTGGCAGTTTGGCATCACTCAGCACCAGTAATTGCGCCAAGCTGCCAGTCCTTGGCAGACTAGCACCGTACAGACGCCATTCAGTGGCGTCAACCTGCCAAGAACCGGCAGTTTGGCGACGCTGGAATCCCGCCAGCGTCGCCATCTTGCCAGGGCTTGGCAACTTAGCGTCGCCAAACACCGGTTCGGCACAGCGCAGCGTCGCAATTATTCAGAGCTTCAACGTTTCGACTGCGGCCACGGTATGTGCGATAGTACCTGTTTTTCGCACTTCATCGAAGGATTTCTTTATCAATGATTGCGGATAATACCGTTCATCACGCATACGACCAAGACCGATGCACCAGACCTCATTGCCTGCATACAACACGATTCTGCTATTGCCTGACACTACGACATGTGTCACCTTTGACATATCCATGGCATCAGTCAGGACATCTGCCTTCTTCTTCAACCATTGCACATCACCATGAGGACTCACTCGCTTAGGTGAGATTCTGCGTCCCTTAAGCAAATCCTCATAGAGCTTTCTAGGAGGAAGACGGCGTCGCTTGGAATCATCCAGATAATAATCCAAGCCACATAAATGAGCAAAATTTCCCTCATCCCAAACTATGACAAGAGCCAAACCATCTTCGCAGTGAATTCTTGTTGCCCGACCTTCAAGTCGTTCATGGTACAGGAGAGCCGCAGCATGAGCTTGCGCCAATGCATACTCTTTCATCTTTGTTATATTCACGGCTCCCCCTTTGCCGAAAAATAGGGGGGGACATCTGAGCCAGATGTCCCCCCTGAGATGAAAAGCCATGTTTTACAGTCTTCTGCATGACTATCATCCACTTCCAGCGAAGTGGAATCAGTAGCGACTTCGGTTGGCCTAACCGTATCACCCAGTCACTGGGCTAGGCACCCTGCTCTCGCGGTATTCGTCTGCGCAGACGAATCAGGTGCCAGCGGCAGCTGACCTCTCATCTCGAACCCGCAACCCACCCCGCCGCAAAGGATAGGCCGGGTCACGAAGCTCACTCTCTACCTTACACAATTGTTTCGAATCATGCCATCAGAGAGCGATTTCGTTCTCATTACGCCATCCAACCGGCGTGCCAAACGTGAGTGAGATCCCAGGGGTCGAGGCGTGACGTGTCGGATTGCGGGTCGATGGTAGGCAAGAAATCACGATTACCACGTAATTGGTAGCTCCAATAGATTTGCCCGGCGGACACGTTCCATGCCTTGCGTTGCATGGCGGCGACCTCGCGGTAAATAGAGCCTCTGATAGATGCACTGTGCATGGCGTTTTCCTTGGAGCGGCCACCATCGCCTGTACGCTTATCGACCACCCGATTTACCAGACCATTAGCCACGCACCACTCCCCTACAATCACCGGCGTATAGCGCGCGGCCCGGCGGATGCGGCGTTCGTTCCAGCGCACGAACAAGCGATACCAGCCCATCAGCCACCGATCCGGGATCAGACGGAACAGCGGGAATTGCTCGGCCATGACCAGATAGACATGCGTATCGAGCATGACGCCCCACATGCTCTCGCGCACGAACCAGTCCCGCCAACGGCCCAGTTGGAAGCCGTCATGGAACACGATGATTTGATTCCCTGCCAGAATCGGGCGCAACCGGTGGTATGTCTCGCGGTAGAAACGCTTGAGGAACGCCATCGGAATAGGCCCGCTTCCTCGCGCTTCGGACCGGTCTTTCGCCTGCCTGCTCGATGGTGACATGGCATACGTCAACCAATCGATCGGCTCATTCAGCACCTCGATACCGAACAGCGCCGCGCGATCGCGATACCGGCGAGCCAGACAGGCCAGCACATTCAACGCATAGGCGACCGCTCGCGGGCTACGATGCCAGCGCACCACGCCGGTGAGGCCGCCGTTATCGAATCCATTCTGCGAGCCGGGCACCGTGTGCAGGTCGATAAGAATCTTGAGACCGGTACGCTCGGCCCAGTCGAACGCCCTGTCCAAATACTCGATGCAGCCCGGATGACCGGACACATCCCCGAAGATAAAATACGGCACAGGAATACGCACCAGATTGCAGCCATGTGCGGCAATGTTCCGGAAATCGGCCTCGGTAATATACGTGTCGCGATGCCGCGTCAGCAAAGCCTCCAGCTCAGCCGACTTCGTAGCCCGATGCAGCCAGATCTCGTCCGCCTCGCCGCTGGCGGCAAAAATCCCCGGCTTCATCCACCGCTCCAGCACCAGCCAATTGCCGAGGTTCATCCCATTAATTCGTTCGCCAACACCCAGCGCGCCCGATGCCATACCTGTCACGCTAATCGTTCAATGCTTCACCGTAGCGAGCGACCAACCCCTGATTTGCACGCTCAAACTCGGGGATGTAATCAGCGATGATGGCGTCCACAAGACGCCGAGCTCGTTCTTCATCATAGATATGAGCAGAATCATTGCGATCGCGCAGCATGCGCAGCCACAACGATTCGTCCATGAAATCATAGTATTGAAAAGCGGTTTTGAGCACATCTCGCGGAGAGCCGGAAGCGGAAACAGGGTCTCCCTCATAAGCCAGCAGCGCCTTGAACAGTTTCCAACCAAGCTCGAACTGCAACCCGAACTTGTCAATAATGCCGCTCTGGATGAAATCATTGCCGAGATCCTGTTCGGGAGCCTTGCGCAGCGAATTCAATGCGGAAACGTAATTCTCATACTTTTTCATACAGCACCTTTCCGCTACGCTCAATCTCCGCCCTCAGCGATGAAGAAATCGGCTCATCCAGATTGATGACATCAACTTTAAGCAGTGACCACAGATTGTCCTGAAGGTTCTGCTCCAAGCGATTGAAATCGGGACAACCGGCCACGGCAAGATCGATATCGCTTTTAGGCCGGTTCACGCCCTTTGCGCGAGAACCGAACAGCACGACCTTGCGAGCGCCGGCATCAGCGGCAAACGCGCGAATCTGGTCGTACACGTGCTCGATAGGAACCATGACGCCTCCCGCCGTATGCAGAAAATCCCGGACCACCCGCGCTTCCATCATACGGCCGCGGCCCACTCACCGCACGGAGCCCGAACCACCCGAACGCGGCGACGCAGTTGCGGGAGGCGGGCAGCACCTGCGGCTTGGAGCTGATGAGCACGGTGACCATCGACTTGCCGGTTTCTTCAGACACAGCGGCGAACGCGTCGAGCAGGGCGTTCTGGCCGCCGAGCAGTTCGAGCGTGGCGGTGGAGCAGGTTTCGCCGACCAGCTGGACCACGTCGCCGACCACGGCCACGATCAGATCGGACTGGGGAGCGTTGGCCACGGCTTCGTCGATCATTGCTTGATCAACGGCGGCGGAAACGCCGATTTTCGGGCGGGGCTGGCCGTCCGGATAGAACTCGCCGGTAGGGTCAGGCACGAGGTCGATGACGTTCGCGCCGCGCGAGTAGACCACTTCGCAATCGTCGGCGGTGAGCTGGGTCAGGCCGTCGAGCACGGTGGTAATCATGTCTCGAGGCTGTCCGTCTATCCGCATTCTCCCCACTCCCATGCGCAACCACATCCAATATCCTTGGCCGGATATGCAAAACGGCGCCAAAACAAAACATTCTGTCATGCCTTCGACACCGATATCGCGCAATAGATTTTTCTGTATATGCTTCTTCGCTTACTCCTGGAACACGTCGGGGTGCTTCAGATCGCCGGGAATGTCGGACAAAAGGCCTTCGAGCCCCAGGAATTCCTTCCAGAAATCGAGCGGCTGGCCGTATGGCGAAGCCTCGCGACCGTGGGCCTGGATGTTGGCCTTGGCTTCGAACACCTCTTCCTCGCTGATGCCCTCGAAGTAGCTTTCCAGACGTTCACGGTGCTCAGGCACGTAGAACAGAGAGGACACAATCTCCGTCAGACGTTCGGCACGCTCGATAGGCAAGGAATCCCAGTGGCGAAGCTCGATGAAGTTCTTCAGACGTACGTCATTGAAGTGCGTGGAGATGATGTGGTTGATCTCGTACGGGTTGAGTTCGCGGTCCGGGTACACCTCCCCCGCGTTCTCACGGAAGGCCGGGCGATGCAGTTCCTTGGGGCTTGCTCCAGAAGCCACAGCTTCAGGGGTATGGGTCAGGTCAGCGAACATAAGCGGCGTGGACAACACGTCGATGGCGTAATCCTCCCAACCATAGCGAGCATCGAACAGACCGGGCAGCACATTGGTGCGCTGGAAGTCCAGATAATCCCACATACGCTGGCGCACCAGCGGCCATGGGTTCGTCTCGCCCTCGAAATACGGGGCGTTACGGAAGAAGTAGGCCAGAATCGGGCCGATAACCGTGCCCAGACGCAACTTTTCGATGGAGTCGCGCTCATCCACATAATCAATGCTGACCTGAGTGGAGGCGGAGCAACGCATCATGCAGGGGCCAAACTGACCCACGCGGCCGAGGTAGTCGGTCATTGCATCGTAGCGATCCTTGGGGTTGACCGGCACATCCGCAAAGCTGGACTTGGGCTGGTAACCATAGTTGACCAAGCGGAAGTCGAGATCGTCAAGAATCGGGTCGAGCTCGCGACGAAACTTGGAGTACAGCGTACTTAGGTCGCTCGGCTTCTTCAAAATGCCGATTGAGGTTTCCACCTGTCCGCCGGGCTCGAGAGAAACGGCGACGCCGGGACGGCCGAGACCCACCAGATGGCCGTTCTCCCAGTATTCCTTCTCCTCGTCGTAGTACGGAGCCAGGCGTTTGAGCAATGCCTCGATGCCATTCGGCTCGTAGTAGCTTACGGCAGTGTCGTCGCTGTTGTGCACGGGCAGGTGCTCGATCTCCACACCGAAGCCACCGGTGCCACGCTGGGAGCGACCGTTCTCAAAGAACTTGAGTAGGCTTTCGACGTGCTTGGGGTTCGGCTTGGCGAGCAGGTGCGCGTAACTGATTCGGGGAGTAACCATGCTTTGTATCGTATTCGAGCCGGCCGGCGCGCGTGCCCGAAAGCCCGCAATACGCTATACGAAAAACCGATAGCAGGCTCCGGCCCGGTTTCTCGCTCTAGAGACTCCCCTCAGTCGCTGCGCGACAGCTCCCCTCACAACGGGAGCTTAGTGTATGCGCGTTCAGTCCGCGGAGGTGAAGCCCTGCGGCTCGCCGGCCTCGGCGAACTTGGCGTTGTGGGCCTTCTTGGCAGCGGCGATCATCAGCTTGATACGGTTGAGCTGATTGGCCTCGGAGGCACCCGGATCGTAATCGATGGAGACGATGTTGGCTTCCGGATGCAGGCGGCGAATCTTGCCGAACATGCCACGGCCGGTCACATGGTTGGGCAGGCAGGCGAACGGCTGCGCGCAGATCACATTCGGGCAACCCTGTTCGATAAGCTCCAGAATCTCGGCCGTCAGCAGCCAGCCCTCACCGGCCTGCACGCCGATGGAAGTGACCTCGGCAGCCTTCTTGACCAGTTCGGGCATCGGCTCGTCCTGCTTGAACTTGCCGTGCGAGGTGACCAGTGCGGCCTTGATAGGAGCGTTGTACAGGTCAAGACCCTTGCGCATCAAGGCGTAGAGCGTCTTGTTGCCGCCCATGCCGAGGTTCTTCTCGTTCCAGTCGGTGATGTAGGGGCGGGTGGTCATGAATTCCATGATGCCGGGCACTACGGCCTCGCAATCCTGGGATTCGATGACGTCGACCACGTGGTTGTTCGCGTCCGGCTGGTACTTGACGAGGATCTCGCCGACCACGCCGACTCGCACCTTGCGCGGAATATCACGCAGCGGCAGATTGTCGAAGGACTTCACGATCTCCTTGGCCAGCACGTTATACGGCAGATAGCCCTTCTTGATGCTCGGCGTCTTGGCTGCGGTCTTGGAATAGCCGTGATGCTCGATGGTCTCACGCACGATGGCGTCCCACAGCTCGTACAGCTTGTTGGCCGAACCTTTCTCCACCTCATACGGGCGTACGCGGTAGAGGCACTTCATGAGCAAGTCGCCCAGAATCAGCGCCTTGATGGCACGGTGCAGCAGGGGCAGGGTGGCCTTGAAGCCGGGGTTGTCTTCGAGGCCCTGGGTAGAAATGGCGATGACCGGAATCTGCGGGTAGCCGGCATCGACCAAGGCCTTGCGGATCAGGCCGAAGTAGTTGGTCGCACGGCACATGCCGCCGGTCTGGGTGATGGCGAGCGCTACATGTTCGGGATCGTATTTGCCTTCCAGAATCGCGTCGATGAGCTGGCCGACGACCATGATGGCCGGGTAGCAGGCGTCATTGTTCACGTATTTGAGGCCGGTTTCCACATCGCCACGGCTCGCATGCTTCAGGATGTCGAACTTGTACCCACCGGAACGAATCACCGCTTCGACCAAGGACATATGAATCGGGCTCATCTGAGGGCCAACAATCGTATAGTTCTTCTTCATGTCCTTGACGAACTTCTCACGATGCGCGTATCGGGACATGGTGGCGTTGTTGTGGCCGGACTTCTTGGCATTCTTGGCGTTCGTCACGCCGGTGGTGCCGTCCGAAGTGCCGTTCTTGTTGGCGGCTGCGGCCTGCAGGTCGCGTTCGGCGGCACGCTTGGAGGCCTCGCGCATGGCCTTGGTGAGCTTCGGATTGGCGGCCATGGTGCTGTCGAGCAGAATCTGGCGGCCGGGGGTGGGAGCGGTGGGGCCGGTCTTGCGGAAGCCGGTGGGCTTGGGACCTTGCACGGCCTTCGCAGTGCTGGCCTGAGATGCCTTGGCGGCATCGTGTACGGCCTGCGCTTCGGCGTCGACCTTCTTCTGAGCGGCTTCGACGGCGGCCTGAGCCTCGGCAAGCGCGGCCTTGGCAGCTTCCAAATCGGACTCGGCCTTGACCTTGGCTTCCTCGGCGGCGCGTTCGGCGGCGGCCTGCTGGTCTTCCATGGCCTTGGCCGCGGCGGCTTCGCGGGCCTTGTTGGCTTCGCGTTCCTCGACGGCGGCCTTGAGCGAGCGCAGTCGAATCTTGGCGGCACCCAGGTTGGAGACCTCGTCAATCTTCAGCAGCGTGTACACGTCCGCCTTGTCTGCCAGGATTTCGGCCACCTGATCGGTGGTGATGGCGTCAAGGCCACAGCCGAAGGAATTGAGCTGCACAAGTTCGAGGCCCGGGTAGGAGGCCACGAAGTGTGCGGCCGCGTACAGACGGGAGTGGTAGGCCCACTGGTTGGTGACGCGCAACGGCATCTTGGTGACCGTGCGGTCGCCTACATGGCGGAATCTGGCGGCGTTCTTGGAACGCGGGTCGGCTTCGCCTTCCGAGCGGAATTCGGTGAGGTTGAGCTTCTCCCCCGGATGCAGTTCGCAGATGGAATCCTCGGAGAGTACCACCATGCCCAGCGAGCAGATGGTTTCGGGGATGCCGTGGTTGATTTCGGGGTCGATGTGGTAGGGACGGCCGGCGAGCACGATGCCTCGGCAGTTGTGCTCTTTCATATAGGCGAGCGCGGTCAAACCTTCCTGCTGCACGTCATGCTTGAAGACCTTGTCTTCGGCATAGGCGGCCTTGACCGCGGTTTCGGCCTCTTCGCGGGTCACGTTGGCCCACGCAAACTCTTCGACGATGCGGTCAACCATGAGCTCATGGTTGGCGAGGTTGAAGTACGGGTGCATGTAGCGCACGCCGTCTTCACGCAGCTCAGGCACGTTGGCGCCGACGACGAGCGGATAGTTGGCCACAACCGGGCAGTTGTAATGATTGTCCGTGTTGGGCACGAGGTTCTCCTCGTAGCTCACGCACGGGTAGAAGATGGTCTTGATGCCCTTGTTGATCAGCCACTTGATATGGCCGTGCACCAGCTTGGCCGGGTAGCAGATGTTTTCGGAGGCGATGGATTCGATGCCGGTCTCGAACAGCTCGTGGGAGCTGCGGCCGGAGATCATCACCTTGAAGCCCAGCGTGGTGAGCAGCGTGAACCAGAACGGGTAGTTCTCGTACATATTGAGGGCGCGCGGAATGCCGATCTCGCCACGAGTGGCCTTCTTGTCGGTCAAACGGCGGTAGGCGAAGCAACGCTTGTACTTGTAGTCGTACAGGTTCGGACGGTCGGAACGCTTCTTCTTGGCGTCGCCGCCGCGTTCGCAGCGGTTGCCGGTCACGAAGCGCGAGCCGTCGGAGAATGTGGTAATGGTGAGCTTGCAGTGGTTCTGGCACAGCTTGCACACGTCACGCTCGGCGGTCATGCTCATGTTGTCGAGCGCTTCGCCGGTCAGAATGGAGCTGGCGGTGTGAGTCACACCGTCCACGACAACGACATGGGCTTCGGGCTTGGCCGGCTCGGTCTTCTTGAAGGCTGCGGCCTTGGGCTCGGACTTGGGTGCGGGCTCGGCCTCGGACTGTTCCTCGGACCCATCGGCCTTAACCACCACGTCCAAGTGGTCGGCCTCATCCTGATAGTGCATGCGGGCGGTCAGGGCGGCGCCGAACGCGCCCATGAGGCCGGCGATGTTCGGGCGGGTGACCTGACGTTCGGTGAGCAGCTCGAAGGCGCGCAGCACGGCGTCGTTGAGGAACGTACCGCCCTGGACCACCACAGTGTCGCCGAGTTCGCCGGAATCACGCAACTTGATGACCTTGTACAGGGCGTTGCGCACCACGGAGTAGCATAGGCCGGCAGCGATGTCCTCGATGGAGGCGCCTTCCTTCTGCGCCTGCTTGACCGAGGAGTTCATGAACACGGTGCAGCGCGAACCGAGGTCCACCGGATGGGTGGAAGCCAGAGCCTTTTGCGTGAATTCCTGAATCGTCAGGCCCATGGACATGGCGAAGGTCTGCAGGAACGAGCCGCAGCCGGACGAGCAGGCTTCGTTGACGGCGATCGAGTCGATGACGCCGTCAGTGATGGCCAGATATTTCATATCCTGGCCGCCGATGTCGATGACGGCGGTGACGCCGGGGCTGACCATTTCGGCCCCACGATAGTGGGCCATGGTCTCCACCACGCCCTCGTCCAGGTGCAGGCCGGTGGTGATGAGGCCTTCGCCGTAACCGGTGGCGCAGGAGCGTGCGATCCATGCGCCTTCGGGCAGCTCGGATTGGATCTTCTTGACGATGTTGATGGCGGCGGTCAGCGGGCTGCCTTCGTTGTTGGCGTAGCTGGACCAGACGATTTCACGGTCGTCATTGACGAGCGTGGCCTTGATGGTGGTGGAACCGGCGTCGATGCCCAGGAAGTGCGGGCCATGCGCGCCTTCGAGGGTGCCGATGTGGATGTGTTCCTTGTGGTGGCGCTTGTTGAAGTCCTCGCGGTCGGCCTCGGTGGGGAACAGCGGCGGCATGGTGGGCGTGTTGGAGGGCAGGTTCTTCAGCTCGTCCAGACGCTTGAGGATCTCATCGCAGGTGTGGGCCTCGAAATGGTGGCCCTGATCGTCGGAATCCATGTCGGCCTGCAATGCCGAACCGTAGGCCACATACAGGTGGGCGTCGGTCGGCACGATGAACTCGTCGACCTTGCCTTCAAGGGCACGCTGGAAGGCGGCGCGCAGTTCGGACATGAAGAACAGCGGGCCACCGAGGAAGATGACGGTACCGTGGATCGGGCGGCCAGCAGCCAGGCCGGCAATGGTCTGCGTGGCCACTGCGGTGAAGATGGAGGCGGCGAGATCAGGCTTGGCCGCGCCGTCGTTGATCAGCGGCTGCAGATCGGTTTTGGCGAACACGCCGCAACGCGAGGCGATCGGATACAGGTTCTCGTAGCTCTTGGCCATCTCGTTGAGGCCTGCGGCGTCGGTGTCAAGCAGCGTGGACATCTGGTCGATGAACGCGCCGGTGCCGCCTGCGCACGAACCATTCATACGCTGTTCGGGCGTGGGCTTCAGGTAGGTGATCTTGGCGTCCTCGCCGCCGAGCTCGATGATGACGTCGGCCTGCGGGTATTCCTTGTCGATCGCCTCGGTTTCGGCGATGACCTCCTGGATGAAGGGCACATGCAGGTTATCGGCGAGCGCCAAGCCGCCGGAACCGGTGATGGACAGGCGAATCGGCTCGTCGCCTCGACCTAGTTCCACGAGCTCTTTATGAATGTCCACGAGCAGACCGGCAACGGTGGCACGCACATTGGCATGGTGACGTCGGTAATCGGAAAATAGGGTGTCTTTCAGGGAATCGGACTGATCAAGCACCACGGCCTTGACGGTGGTGGAGCCGATATCCAATCCCACACGCAGCGGCTTCAGTTGTGAGGCGGGCGTTGCGCTCGCGTCAGTGACGATGTCAACCATGTGTTCCTCTTAATTCCGACTTCCGGGAGTGCACGCCACGAGGCATCAGAAACCGTTTCGGGACGGCTGGCAGATACCCTGCGGACGGCTTCGACCGGCTACTTCTTCTGGAATATTAGTCCGACTACCTGTCCAACATGGCACGAGGCGAAGTGATTTCGCTCACGGGAAGGCCTTTCCCCCAACAGTTCCAACGATATTGCTGAGTGCGGCATTCCAGAACTGCTACTACGAGGCCTGTTGGCCTTCGCCGGCTTCGCGGTCTTTCAAATAGATTTCGGGGATATCTCGTTCTTGATCGTGGAGCTTGGCCCAGATGACCGGTTCGCCGGCTTCCAGAGACTTGGGCACATCGAGGATGCGCTGGTTTCTGGAGCCGCGGAATTGCAGCAGCGAGTCCTTCTGGTCTCTGAGGTAGCGGCCGTCGACGAGAATGTCGATGAGATGTAGCAATTCAAGCTTGTCTGGGGTTTCTCCGGGGCGCATGAGTTCTTCCCATGTGTAGCCGGTCCACGACCAGATATCTTTGGTATGACCGAATTCCTGGCGGATACGTTGTGCGAGCGGCACCAGCACGGGAGTGTTGAGGAACGGCTCGCCGCCAAGGAACGTAATGCCTTGCACCCATGAGGCTTTCAGATCTTCGATGATTTTGTCTTCAAGTTTTTGCGTGTATTCGTGGCCGGCTTGGAAATCCCAGATGGAGGCGTTGAAGCAGTCGACGCAGTGGAAGGGGCACCCGGAGACGTAAAGGGAGTTGCGCACGCCTTCTCCGTCGGTGACAATGAAGGTTTTGTAGTCGGCGATCATCCGCTTGGACATGCGCCGGCCATCCCATTGACCGGCTTTCGGATCGTTGGCAAGACCGTTGGAGGGTACGGAGGGGCCACGCCCGGTCTCGCCGGCCGCAAAGTCATGGCGCTTGGGTTCGGGCTTGGTCGTATGCAACTCCGGCATGATTCCCTCCTTGCGGAAAGCATTAGCTCCCCTCTTTGAGGGGGAGCTGTCGTCGTAGGCGACTGAGGGGAGCTTCGGAATAGCTCCTCGGACTCCCCTCAGTCAGCTTTGCTGACAGCTCCCCTCAGAGAGGGGAGCCTACTCACGAATAACCCTACTTGGCCTCTTCGAACCACTCGCGAGTGGTGCCGTCATCCAGCGTCACACGACCGGTTTCGCCGCTCATGTGCTTGACTCGGTGGGCAATCTCCTCGTGACGGCCATGCACCATCGGGCGCTGGACCGGGCTGCCGAGGTAGCCGCAGGTGCGCTTGGTGACGTTGCACTTGTCCGGGTTGGAGTTACCGCACTCCGGGCACTTGAAGCCTTCCTCGGTCGGCTCGAAGTCGCCCTGGAAGCCACACACGAAGCAGTGGTCGATCGGGGTGTTGGTGCCCAGGTAGCCGATGCCGATATTGTAGGCGTAATCCCACACGGCTTCGAGCGCCTTCGGGTTGTCCTGCAGGCACGGGTACTCGCAGTAGTTGATGAAGCCGCCGGAGGCATAGTACGGGAAGTCCTTCTCGTAGCTGAGCTTCTCCATCGGGGTGGGCTGCAACCACACCGGGTAGTGGAAGGAGTTGGTGTAGAAGTCGTGGTCAGTCACGCCTTCGATACGGCCGAACTTTTCACGGTCCATGCGGTTGAAGCGGTCGGTCAGGGATTCAGCCGGAGTGGAGTACACGGAATAGTGGTAGCCCTCCGCTTTGCTCCACTGCTTGCACAGCTCGTTCATGCGCTTGACGATGGACAGCGCGAACTCCTTGCCTTCCGGATCCCAGCCGTGGTCGCGAATCCAGTTCTTGCCGTAGAAGACCGCAGTGGTCTCGGCAAGGCCGATGTAGCCGAGCGACACGGTGGCACGCTCGTTCTTGAACAGCTGGTCCACGTTGTCGTTGGCACCAAGACGACCAAACGCACCGAAGCGGAACAGGGTCGGGGCGTTGACCGGGGTGGCTTCCTTGCAGCGCATGATGCGGAACTGCAACGCCTGATGGGCCACTTCCATGCGCTCCTCGAACAGCTTCCAGAAGCGGGCCTTGTCGCCGTGGGATTCGATGGCGATACGCGGCACGTTGACGGTGACCACGCCGAGGTTCATACGGCCATCTTCTTCATCCTTGCCGGTCTCCGGGTTGATCCAACCCTGCAGGAAGGAGCGGCAACCCATCGGAGCCTTGAAGGAGCCTGTGATCTTGACGATGTTCTCGTAGAACACCACATCCGGGTACATGCGCTTGGTGGCGGACTCGAGGGCGAGCTGCTTCAGATCGTAGTTCGGGTCACCCGGGTCGGCGTTCACGCCGTGCTGCACAGTAAAGACGAGCTTCGGGAAGATGGCGGTGTGGTGTTCCTTGCCGAGGCCGCGGATGCGGTTGAGCAGGATTGCGCGCTGCACTTCACGAGAGAACCAGTCGGTGCCGAGACCAAAGCCGACAGTCACGAACGGGGTCTGGCCGTTGGACACGCGGTTGGAGTTGATCTGGTATTCCATGGTCTGCATGGCATCATAGATGGCCTTGCGGGTACGAATCTTGGCGAGGATTTCACGCTCCTGCTCAAGTTCGTCAACGTCGGTGTGGAACGGGGTGTCCATCGGCAGCGGTTCGCGGGAACCGAAATGCAGCTTGGCGGGCTCGTTCCTCTTGGCGCTCTCGACCTGACGACGGGCGAATTCAACCGGCATGCCGTCGGGGATGGTCTCACGAGCTTCCTCGAGGAACTTCTCGTAATCCTTCTTGGCATACTGGGCAAGATGCTCGTCGGCACGGTTGGCGGTCTGGCCACCATACTGGCTGGAGGCCACGTCCTTCATGATCTGGGTAATCTGGGTGGCCGCAATGGCGATGGACTTCGGGGAAGCCATCGGAGCGTTGCCAAGAGTGAAGCCATTGGCCAACATGTCCCAGAAGTTCGGCAAGGAGCAGTTGGACTGGGCAGTGAACGGCGAGTAGTCGGCATCGTGGAAGTGAATGTCGCCCTTCATGTGGGCGTTGGACACCGCCGGCGGCAGCATGTTGAACGCGGCGGCCTTGGACACGGCACCGGCCAGCAGATCACGCTGGGTGGAGTAGACGTTGGAATCCTTGTTCGCGTTCTCGTGAATCAGGGTCGGGTCGTGGTTGATGAAGCGGGAAACGGCCTCGTTGACATCAGTGGCCTTGGCACGCTGAATGTCCTTGTCGAGACGGTAGTTGGTGTAGGCGCGAGCCACATCGTACAGGTGGGCGTCAATGAGGGCGTGCTCCACGAGGTTCTGGATGTCCTCGATCTTGGCGGGGCCGGCGTAACGCCCCTTGATTTCGCCTTCGACTTGGTTGGCGAAACCACGGATCATGGCATCTTCTTCGGGGCCGACTTCCTTGTTCAGGTCACCGAAAGCAGACTTGACCGCAGAGATGATGTTGATGGGGTCGAAGTCGACCACACGACCATCACGCTTCTCAACGAGCACGGTGGAGGCCTTGGCGGCCACCTTGGTCTCGTTATCGGTGACGATTTCCTCCAACACCTGTGCGCCCATCGGGCACTCCTTTCCTATAAGGCGAACACTCTCCTGAGTTCCGCATTTTGGCCGCACTCGACGTGGGCCACACGAAATTACATTGATGTCGTTTTCTTGAACCTCTAGCAGAATACGGCATCCCCACCACTATATCTAGTGCTCAACAGTGGTGTGTCGAACTATTTATAGGGTTTTCGGCTATTTTCCGCCAAAACCACAAGTGTGTGATTAGCGTAACTGTTTTCTGCTCGCGTGTCGCACAGCGAGCTCACTGACGACTCTCAATCGTCAGCGCAACGCATATCTCACTCCTCTTCATGGCACCCGTTTCTTCGCCATAATGACTCCTTTCTTCTGATGCACCAGACCATCTCCATCATCGGCTGATACATCGCTTCGTACGGTTCTCGCATTCATCATCACACCGTTTTCAGGCGACGGTAAATATTTACCGTCATCAACCAACGCACTTATAGTGGAGTGCATGACTACTGCAATGGGCTACCCATCTACCGGCCGTCCACCGACCGCCGCTTCACTGGCCTCGGCTGGCTTTGAGCCGGGTCAAGGCACTTTCGCGCCTGATCAGGGCACCATCAATCTGCCGAATGAGCCTCGCCCTATCGATCAGCTGCCTGCACGCGCCGCTGAAACCAGCGCGCAAAATCCGTGGCCGGTAAGTGTGCTGAGCCAGAAGTTCTACGGTGCCGTGGAACGATGGCCGTCCGCGTGGGTCACCGGCCAGATCACGCAGATCAATACCCGTCGCGCCGGCTCGGCCTACATCACGCTGCGCGACGACTTCGAGGATATCGCCATGGAAGTCAATGGCTTCGGCAGGTTCGCGGCCGCGGCCAGCCAATTCGTTCAGGGCGACCGCGTGGTGATTCACGGCAAACCGAACCTGTGGATGAAGCGCACTTCGCTGTCGTTGCGCGGGGACACGATTCTCAAGGTCGGAGCCGGTGGCAGCCTCAAGGCCATGATCGACGAATTGCGCAAGCAGCTTAAGGGCGAGGGCCTGTTCGACGCCGATCACAAACTGCCTCTCCCGGAGTTTCCGAAGACTATTGGCCTGATTTGCGCACCTCAGGCACGTGCGGAAGGCGATGTGATCACCAATGTGAACCTTCGTTGGCCTTCCGTAACCTTCAAGGTGGTCCATGTGCATGTTCAGGGCGAGCAATGCCCGGCCGAAGTGGTTCAGGCCATTGCACAACTCGATGCCGACCCGAGCGTGGATGTGATCATCGTGGCCCGTGGCGGCGGCTCGTTTGAGGATCTCATCGGTTTCTCGGATGAGCGTGTGGTTCGTGCGGCGTATGCCTGCACCACACCATTAATCTCCTCCATCGGGCATGAGGATGACTGGACGTTGCTGGATCTGGTCGCCGATCTTAGAGCCTCCACCCCCACCGATGCGGCCAAGCGCGTGGTGCCGGATGTGCGTGAGCAGTCGCAGCTCATCGAAGGTGCCATCGACCGTATGCGACTGCGGGTCCGTTCGCGCGTGGAGAACGAGATTCGACTTATCGAGGGATATGCGAACCGGCCAAGCCTGACCCAACCGCATACCATGCTCGAACCGCATCAGCGGCTAATCGACGATTCCCTGCAGCGGCTTGACATCGGCCTGCGACGCATCGTGGACGATGCCCAGCTCACCGTCGAGCGAGCTCACGCCTCACTGACCGCACTCAGCCCGCAATCCACATTGAATCGAGGCTATGCGGTGGTGCAGTCCTCCGATGGCCACGTACTAGACGATGCTTCGCAGGTAAGCCCCGGGGATGACATCACCGTCACCTTGAAGAAGGGTGTCATTACCGCAACCACCACATCCGCAACCGCGTGACACGCCATACGCAGCCACGCATATATACCGTATATATAAGGAGAACATCATGACCGAAAACGCCACATCCACCGACAAGAACACCCCCGCCTCGTCCCTGGCGGACAAGGAACGCGAGCTCATCGCCCAGATGCCATATGAAGAGGCGCGCGACAAGCTGATTCAGGCTGTCCAGGCACTGGAAACCGGCGGCCTCAATCTTGACCAGTCGATGCGTCAATGGGAAATCGGCGAGGCCTTGGCCAAGCGCGCCCAGGGTCTGCTCAACGACGTCCGCGCCAAGCTCGACCAGGCACAAGCCGAGCAAGCCGCCAACGAAGCCACCGCAGGCACGCAGTCCAACCTCGACTGAGTTGCCTCCCGGCGCGGCATCATCGTGCAAGCTTGCGGATGATGCCGATGCGCTCCTGCATGGCGGAGCAGATGGCGTCAATCACATCAGCGGACAGCCGGCGGTTGGTGGCGAGCTGTGCCCGTATCAGTTCAGGCACCTCGTCGAGCATCCCCAAATCATAACGGTCCCAATCGTCGATAAGTCCCAACTGCCAGTAGGCGTTGTCCGCATCGCCGTAGTCGTCGAGCCAGAACGGCTTCGCCGGGTAGTCTTCGTTGGTGATGGCTTCGGGGTCCATGCCGTTCCACAGGCTGGCGCCGCTGTCAAAAATCGGGGCCGGGCGAATCTCGAATGATTCGACGTCACGGATGAGACCGAAGTTGTTGTAATGCCGGTCGGTGTTGCGCAGAAGAAAATCCAGGAACAGAAAATCGTTGGTCGCCGCATTTGCCGTATCACGACTTACGCCGAGTTGCTGACATGCGTCCAGCCATATCATCTTGCGTTCGGTGTTGTCGCCGCTTCGGAAGATGCGCATAACCTGCCCTGCGGGAATCAGCTCTTGCGTGTCTTCGAGCATTTCATCGCAGACGGAGGCCCGGATGCCCTTGGCGCGGCCGATGCGGTATTCGACATGGTCGATGCCGAACAGTCGTGCCGTCTGCCAGGCGATGCGCTCGTTGTCCGGCTCCTGACCGGTGCGCCCTCCCTTGATCAGGCTGTGGACGCCATCGGGACCGATAATCCAACGTTTCGGCAGGTCACCGGCACTGGTGACATCCGGGGTGTTCACGTTGCCGATGCGCGACGAATTACCGAAGAATAAGGCCTGCCCAAGTCGTTCGTCAAAATCGTTGTGGAAAAAGTTCAGTTTTTCCCACGTCAGATCGGGCCGGTCGAGAGGCCGCACCCAATACTGGTCCGACAGGCTGAGTCCCAAGGAACGGTCCAGCAGATCGTTCGTCGAGGCGATACCCGAACCGGCAAATACGGAACGCATGCCGTCACGGGTCATGGGAATGCCGCGAGAACGCCACCACCCGGTAATCGACTCACCGGTGGGCTCAGGTTTGCCGTCCACATACATGCCGATCGGGATTCGGGACTCGTCGTAGATCTCCCCTGCCCTCAGGGAGTATCCGCCGCGTTCGAAATACTCGAACTCCATTACCGGATGGGTACGGCACATCAGCATGCGGTTCATGGTCATGTGCGCCTCCCGTTATTCAGTCCACCGACGATATCCGCGTCATATCCCATCCTATCCGCTTTAGGACTCGTATATGCGGCCCACTGAAGCTTCAGCGCCAAATCATCAGTCAGCATCCTTTCCCGCGTCAATTACTCATCCGCGGCATCCCGCGGCTCGCACCTGAGTCCAGACTGGACTGAGTTCTGCTTCCCGGCATACGATAGTGGTGATTAGGCCACATTGGCAGCAGTTTATAGAAGGGAAATCCCATGTCAACGTTGATTCTTGTATTCCATCCGCACCTGAAGGACGGCTCGCGAGTGAACGCCCGCCTGCTTGCCGAACTCGCCGCACAAGGCGAGGACGACATCATCGTGCGCGACGAATACGCCGAATACCCGAACTTCTCCGTCAACGCCGACACGGAGCACGAGCTGCTGGAGGCCGCCGACCGCGTAATCCTTCAGTTCCCGTTCTACTGGTACTCCTCCCCCGCGCTACTCAAGGAATGGGAAGACGAGGTCATCACCGCAGGCTGGGCCTACGGTGGAGGCCACGCACTCAAGGGCAAGGAGCTCAAGCTGGTGGTCACCACTGGTTCCGACGCCTCCAAGTACCGCAGGGATGGCGAGTACAACCACACCATGGAGGAGCTGCTAAGCCCATTCGCAGTCGTGGCCTACAAGGTAGGCATGAACTATGCCGAACCATTCCTGGTGCAGGGCACCGCCACCATCAGCGATGCGGAGCTGGATCAGGCCGCCGCTGATTATGTTTCGGCGATTTTGGACTGAATAAGCTGAGGCCGGGTGCAAGTCGCACCCGGCCCTGTTGTTTTTTCGCGGGCAAGCCGCGGGGTCTCTCCCTCAGTCAGCTTCGCTGACAGCTCCCTCGTCAGAGAGAGCTTATTTTTTGGATCAGAGGGAGTTGATGGTTACTTCTTCAGCGGGACGTAGATCACGTTGTCAATGAGCTCTTGGTAGTGCTTGACGATTTGCGCGCGGCGGGTCTTCAGGCTCGGGGTCAGCATGCCGTTGGCCTCGGTGAATTCGTCGGGCAGAATCTCGAACTTACGAATCGACTCGGCGCGGGAAACGCCCTCGTTGGTGGCGTTCACCGCACGCTCCACCTCAGCGTGAACGATGGCGTTCTTGGCCAGCGAGGCCAGATCGGGTTCCGGCTTGGCACCCTGGGATTCCAGCCAATTGTTGGCATCTGCCAGATCCAGCGTGACCAGAGCGGCCACGAACGGCTTCTTATCACCAATAACCAAGCACTGGTTGACCACAGGCGAGGTCATCACGGAAGCCTCAAGCAGACCCGGCGACACATTCTTGCCACCAGCGGTGATGATGAGGTCTTTCTTACGGCCGGTGATGGAGATGAAGCCATCTTCGGAGATATCGCCCAGATCGCCGGTGTGCAGCCAGCCATCAGTGATCTGCTGGGTAGTGACCTCAGGGTTGTTGTGGTAGCCCTTGCACACCAGCGGTCCTTTGACCACCAGCTCGCCGTCCTCGGCGATGCCCGCAGTGATACCGCACATCGGCATGCCGATGGTGCCGATGCGGTTGTCTTCCGGCAAGCTCACACACACCGGGCCGCAGGTTTCGGTCATGCCATAGCCCTCAAGCACCGGCATGCCGATGCCGTTGAAGAAGTGGGAAAGCTCGGAGTCCATCGGAGCGCCGCCGGTAATGGCGAAGTCGGCGTTCGGACCGAAAATTGTGCGAATCTTCTTGTACACCACCTGCTCGTAGAAGGCGTGGGCGATACGTCCGGCAATCGGCAACTGCTCACCCTTCTGCTCGGCCTTGGACCATTCGCGCGCGTTTTCGGCGGCGCGCATGAACATCTTGCCAGCGAATCCGGTGCCGGCGCGCTGGGAGGCGGCGTTGTAGACCTTCTCGTACACACGCGGCACGGCAAGCAGCAGCGTGGGGCCGAAGGTTTCGAAGTCCTTGACCATCGTCTTCATATTGGAGCTCAAGGCCAGCGAAATCGTGCCGCCGAAGCTGAAGAATTCCATGAATCGGGCGAACACGTGGCTCAACGGCAGGAACAGCAGCAGGCGGCGGTTAGGCCATGCGCCGGCGCGCGGCATGTACTGCAGCGCGGAAAACACCAGGAAGGCGAAGTTGCGGTGGGTCAGTTCCACGCCCTTCGGGGTGCCTGTAGAGCCGGATGTGTAGACGATGGTGGCGCGGTCGTCGCCGTGGGAGGCTTCCTTGTATTCCCAGAATTCGGCATCGGTGACGCTTTCGCCATAGGTCTTGATGGCGTTCAGGCCGCCGGCCTCGATTACGAACACGTTGCGCAGGGTGGGTACCTCGCTGCGCACGGATTCGATCTTGTCGCGCTGTCCGTCATCTTCGGCGATGGTGAGCGTGACTTTGGAATCGTTGAAGATCCAGCTGACCTGGCTGGCGGAGTTGGTCTCGTACACCGGCACGGTGACCGCGCCGATGGACATGATCGCCACGTCCAGCGCCGTCCATTCCCAGCGGGTGCGTGAGACGATAGCGACTGAATCGCCCTTATTGACGCCAAGTCCGATCAGGCCCTTGGCCAGATCGATGACCATGTCACGGAATACTTGGGCACTGTACGGGTGCCAAGTGCCATCATCGCCCTTGTATTCGATCATGGCACCTTCGGGATCGCGCTTGGCGCGGTTATCGAGCAGATCGAACAGGTTGACGTCGCTGTCAATCGGTTCCTTGACGGGATTGGTGAACTGCTTGACGATACGAGTATCGTTTATGGCCTTATCAGCGATGTTTTCAGTCATACCCCCCATGTAACTCCACGGATGCTACAAAACACGCGCGAAACAACGGATTGTCCAGACCAAATGGCCCCGGCAATCCGTCTAGTTTTCCCACGACTCCATTATGCCGCTTGTTGGAATATCCCTATACCACTGCGGCGTTCTCGTACATGACAATGTACGAGAACGCCGCCAACCCTGCTTGCAGAGAACCTGTTAGAGCTGTTTAGAACTGAATGTAATCGACTTCCGTATGTTCGCCGGTTTCCAAGTATTTCGCCACATCATCAGGACCGGCGAAAACCAGTTCAACCGATTGCGCAATCATCAGATTGACACGATCCATTGGCGTAAGGTTCTCGAAATAGCCGTACACCGGGATTCCCAGCGCATGCGCATATCCGATTTCGAACATCGTGCCTGGGTCCTCGTCCATAAGATTGGCGACCACGGCCTTAGCAGCATTAATGCCACGGATATCGTCCGCAAAGCATCCTTCAGGGCCTGCTTCTTCGATCTGGCTGGCAAACCGCGGCTTGAACAGTACCTTGCCATGGTCTTCCAGTATCTTTTCCAAACGTTCCATACTTGCCGTCTGTTCAGGATCGAAGAACGGACCGGCCACATAGAAGTCATACTGCTTATCTTCACTCATGGTTTCTAGTCATAGCGCAGCCGCGTCGAACACCAGCCGTTATTTTCACTTTATGGACAAGGGGTCGTATTGTGAATATTACTACGGGATAACCGTCAATGACTACGCACGTTGCCCCCTAATTGACGCACTCCGCCACTTTCGCTCCCGCCCGCACTGCCAGCCTGTCAGCCGCGATTGACAATTTGCATGGCGCGGCCATCGTCCATTACGTTGCGCCTCATCACCGATAGATAGAGATTGAGGTACCGCCACACTTCCAAAGACAAGTGCCCGAGATCGGATTCGAACCGACGACACCCGCTTTAGGAGAGCGGTGCTCTATCCACTGAGCTACTCGGGCAACGACGTTTTATTGTACACGGCCACACGCCCAGTCGCATCATGTTCGCGTGGCAGCCTGCGTAAGCCGCATGGCAGTCTATGCAAGCCACCCGGCAGAACCCGACCCCAAGGCATGGCCGGTTTTCGTGCCGGTTTGGTGCGAACTGCTCTTGCGCATGGCGAAAAGACACCGAAAGACAAGCCGCACACGGTACAGTGGCAAATCGCACGAAAAGCAAGGTAACGACAGGCGAGCCAAAAGAAAGGGCAGTATGGCAAAGGCACGGAGCACGACCACAGGCGCAAGCGTACGAGCCCGCGCCACTTCCAAGCCACGCTCTGCCAAAGCCACGGCGCGCCCAGTATCCAAGTCCGCAGTAAGGCCACGTAAACGGCACCATCTGCTTGGTTTTCTTGCCGCGATATTCGCCCTTCTTGCCTTTGCCGGTACTGCCGCCCGCGCGCTACCTGCCGATTTGCAGGAACTGCCGTTTGTGCCGATTGCGGTATCGGCAACGCCCTGGTTCATGTTGCTTGGTTTGATCGCCCTACTGTTGGCCATCGTGTCGCGACGTATCCTTGCCGCATTGATCGCCGCTGCCACAATCGCATGCAATGGCTATTGGCAGTATCCGTTCTTCCACTCAGCCGATCCGCTTTCCCAAGCCGCGCAGAACGCCGTGGCCGTAGCCTCCCCCAACACCAGCGACGCCTATGCGCGCGTCATGACCTTCAATGTGTACAAGGGGCAGGCCGATCCGCAAGCCATCGTCGAGCTGGTCCGCGATCAGCGCGTCGAAGTGCTTGCTTTGCAGGAGACCACCGAGGATTTCGTCAAAAAACTCAACGAGGCTGGTATTGAGCACTATCTGCCGTATGCGCAGGTCTCATCGTCTGACGGCGTATTCGGTAACGGCCTCTGGTCGGCCACGCCACTTGCCGATCCGGCCGACGATGACGTGAATTCCAGCGCCTCATTCATGCCCGGCGGCACGGTGGATATGGGTGGCCAGCAGATTCGATTCATATCCGTGCACACCACTGCACCTGTACCGGGCTATTGGCGGCAGTGGAAGCGATCTCTGGATGAGTTGGGTCTGATGCGCGGGCATACGGATACACGGTATATTTTCATGGGCGATTTCAACGCCACTTACGATCACACACCATTCCGTGATTTTCTTGGCGACCGGTTCGTGGATGCCGCACGTGAATCCGGACATGGGTTTACGTTCTCATGGCCCACGAACCGTGCGACTGTGCCAATGTTCGCCGGTATTGACCACGTGGTGCTTGATCAGGGCATGAAGGCCGGGCAATGCAAGGTGGTCAAAGTCGAGGGCTCCGATCATGCGGCGTTGTTGGTGACTGTGGCGGTTGGGTGATTTCGTATTCCTCGGCCAACCGCATGCACTGGGACACGGCTTCCAGAATCGCCTCGATGCCGGACTTCTTGATTGAGCCGTCGTCCTTTAAATACTTCATCAGGCGCACTGTGGATTTGGTGCTGGCCTCGGGGTCAGGGCGAGCGCCGGGGCGGCGTCGACGATAAGCATGTGGATAGTGTTCGAACCGATATCAAGCACACCAAGTCGCGTGGTGTGCGAACGCAGATTGACCATGATCCCTATTCCTGACCTTACCTAACCCGTGATGGCCGAACAACGGGCCGGCCATCGCAATCAGCCAGCCGTGCGCCACCATGGCGAGTCGTTCGGCCGGCAACCAACACCGCGAGGCCAGCCGGGCATCACACAAACTCGACTACTGTACAACAATCACACCGGCTGCCGCGCCGTTCACAACGATTCGACGAACGTTCCGAGACGTTCCAGCCCCTCGGTCAGGGCCTCACGTGAGGCGGCATAGCTCAGGCGCACATGCGTATCCGCTGTGGCCGCACCGAAGTCGCGGCCAGGAGTCAGAGCCACATGGGCTTCATCCAGCGCGCGTTCGCAGAACGTCCAGGCATCCAGACCAGTACGGGAGATGTTGAAGTAGGCGTAGAACGCGCCATTCGGCTCCACCTCAACCGGCAAACCGATGCGCTTGAGCCCGTCAATCACAATGCGGCGACGGGCAAGCAATTCCTGACGACGAGCTTCGCATTCCGCCAAGCTTTCCGGCATGAAGCAGGCGAGCGCCGCATGTTGCGTGGGCGTGTGGGCACACAGGTAGTAGTTGGTGGCCAGATCGTCAACCGCTTCCAGCACGGTGGGGTCGTCCGGCAGAATCGCCCAGCCGAGGCGCCAGCCGGTCATGCCGAAGAACTTGGAGAAGCTGTTGCATACGATGGCATCGGGGTCGCAGGCCAGTACGGATTTGACTTCGGTGCCGTCCGGCTCACGGTCTGCCAAATCGAGGTAGGTTTCGTCCACGATGCGCCATGCGCCGCGGCTGGCGGCCAGCTTGCACACCTCGTCCAATACGGTGAAATCGATGGTGGTGCCGGTGGGGTTGGACGGCGACGTGATCATCACGGCCTTGGTCTTGCTCGTCCAGTACTGGCTGCACAGGTCGGCGGTCAGGTGGAAGCGGGTGGCGGCCGAGGTCGGAACGTCGATGACCCGGCCTTCAAAGGAGCGCACGAGTTCGCGGTTGCACGGGTAGGAGGGGTCGGCCACAATCACATCGTCACCGGGGTCCACGGTCAGCGCGGTGGCCAACAGCAGGGCGGCCGAACCGCCGGCTGTTACACAAATGCGCTTGGGGTCAATGTCAAGGTCGTGACGTTCATGGTAGAAGTCGGAGATGGCTTGGCGCAGTTCAGGTAGGCCCATGGCGGCGGTGTACGGCAGGGCCCGGCCGTCGTACTGTTCGCGCATGGCGTCGCGTACGGCGGGCGGCGCGCCGAAATCGGGCTCGCCAAGGCTTAATTTGATGACGCTGATACCTTGGGCGATCATCTTGTCTGCTTGTTCGCCGAATACCATGGCACGGAAGGGATTGGCCTCACGCGCTCGGCGGGACATGACTGGAGACGCGGCCGGAGATTGGGGCTGCTGCGCTGCTTCGTTTTCCATATTCCGGTTCTATCCGCCTCACGGGACAAGGTCTCTTCTTCTATAATCACTGTAGGTCGATTGAGTGTACCAGCCCGTATTCAAGGAGGAATAATGAGTCGATTCAATGGCAAGCGCGCCGAGTTCGAGGCCAGCGGCGAAAAAATCAACGTCGCGATTCTGGGTGCGGGCCGCATAGCTCACACCATGGCCGATACCCTGACCCAGATGGCTGAAGATTCACTGTATTCCTCATGGATTCACCCGTATGCGGTGGCGGCCCGTGATATTACGCGCGCGCAGGCTTTTGCCGACCAGTGGCATTTTGACAAGGCTTATGGATCGTATGAGGAGTTGGTGGCGGACCCGGATGTGGATCTGGTGTATATCGCCACCCCGCACAGTCTGCACGCCGAACAGGCGATCCTGTGTATGAAAGCCGGCAAGAACGTGCTGGTGGAGAAGTCGTTCACCGCGAACGCCGGGCAGGCACGTGAGGCGCTGGCCGTGGCCGAGGAAACCGGCATGCTGTGCACGGAGGCCATCTGGACGCGCTACATGCCCAGCCGCAAGCTCATCAACGAAGTTATCGAGTCCGGCGAGATCGGCGAGGTGAAAGCGGCGAGCGCCAACCTGTGCTATCCGGTGTCCGGCAAGGCACGTATGACCGATCCGTCCTGTGCCGGTGGCGCGCTGCTCGATGTGGGCGTGTATCCGCTGAACTTCCTGGATATGGCGATCGGTGCCGACCATGGCCGCACGCTGGATCATTTCGATACGTCGATGATGGCCGCCGAAACCGGTGTGGATGCACAGAATTCCACCACGTTGTATTACGATGATGGCACGATGGCCGTGTCCACCAGTTCGATGCTGGTTTCCTCCGATCGCGGCGGCTACGTGTGGGGCACCGAAGGGTATTTGGTGGTCACCAATATCAACAATCCCGAGTCCATCGATATCTACAACAACGATCACAAGCCCGTGCGCAGTGTTGCGGTGCCGTCGCAGTTGACCGGTTATGAGTATGAGGTGGCCGATGCAGCCAACGCGCTGCTGGATGGCAAGATCGAATGCGAGGCGATGCCGCACGCCGACACCATCCGCATCATGGAGCTGATGGATGCGATTCGCGACCGTTGGGGCCTGAAGTTCCCGTTTGAATCCTGATTTCAGCTCCTCTCCAGAGGGGAGCTGGAATTATTCCGCTGAATCTGCATCTCCTTCAACAATCTGCTCATACAGCCGTGCGAGGCGTTCGTCGCGCACGGCTTTCGTTAATTCGCACTCCCATACGGTAATTACACGCCAGCCAGCGGCCTCCAGTTCGGCTCGCTGCGCGATGTCTCGATTGTGATTGCGCAGTAGTTTCGCCTGCCAGAATTCCACGTTCGATTTCGGCATCGAATGTTTGGAACATCCTTCATGCATGTGCCAGAAACAGCCGTTGACAAACACGATGGTGTGGTATTTCGGCAGTACTACATCCGGGTGGCCGGGGTAACGCTTGTCGTTCTTGCGGAATCGCAAACCCTTGCGAAACAGGTAGCTGCGTACCAGCACCTCGATTTTGGTGTCTTTGCCGCGAATATGCGACATCGTGTACGAACGGGTGCCCCGCTCATACTTCTCCACCGGCTGTTTCTTGCGATTCACGCACTCCAGACTACCGTGACGTTGCGGCGAGGATGAAAGCCTGAACGAACAATCACCCATCTTGCCCGTCCGTGTCTCTTATCGCGGGCAATGATCATCTGCCGGTCGAGACTGCACGATTAGACTGAATCAAATGGATGACATGATGATTCGTAGGGCCACGGCGGCCGATATTCCCCAAATCGACGAACTGCTGCGGCAGGTGCTCGAAGTGCATCATGCCGGCCGACCGGATCTGTTCAAAGGCGGTGTCAAGAAATACACGGACGAGGAATTGAAGGCGATTCTGGCCAACGATCAGACCCCTGTGTTCGCGGCGGTTGCGCCATCTGCCAATGACGGCACTGACGTCGAACATAACGACGACTCCCCCGCCACCGACCAAGTGCAATGGCATAGCGCCAAGCGACGTCTGCTTTGCGAGATTTGCGAGAGATGAATGCGATACCAGCGTTCATGGCTATGCTCCTTAATCCAATATCAATGGATGAACCTGCACTGCCCCGTATGTCACCATCATAATATATCGAATATCAATATAAAAATATCGAAAATCACTTTCACCATTCACCCACACACATCGCGACGTGATCGACCGTTCTTGCCTTGCTCGCAGCATCCACGACCAACACGGGAAAGTCACTTTAAAAAAGCACTTTATCAATGTGGATAACTCGGAAGCTAGAACCACATACCCCCGTTCAGCTTGCCAATCAGAAACCTCATCCCATACCGTCAGATGCACCCGCACGCAACGACGCGTCAGACAACAGAAAGAAGGACCAATGAACATCTCTACGTTTACCCACAACTCCCACCCGGCAATTCGGCATACGCATTTTGTCTAGTGCGAGATTGAGAGTTATGATGACACGAAGAAAACTCATCATCAAGAAACTTCGGCAAGCGGCAAAGCAGCGAGGGCTCGATTTCTATTTGTTACGGCAAGGCAGCAGACATGAGGTTTACTGCCTGGACGGGTTGAGGATACCCATCCCCCGCCATAATGAAGTCTCAGAACGAACCACGCTGGATATCATCAACGAGAGCGAGCAGAAACTCGGAAAGGGGTGGTGGCAATGAGCAACTATGACGTGCTTGTGCAACCCGATGGCCGATATTGGTACGTTCAGGTACCAGCTATCGAACGGTCGACCCAGGCCAAAGGACTTGACGATATCGAGCCAATGGCTAAAGATCTCATCACTGTCATAAACGACGACGACAATCCGGAGCTCAAGGTGACGTTTGTGTTGCCGAAACAAGCCAAACAACACGTAACAGAAATGTTCCGGCAGCGCGAAATAGCAAAAAAAGCCAACGCACAAGCGGCTGCCGAATCCCGACTCGCCGCACGGGCCCTACGCAACGAGGGACTCACGTATCGACAAATCGGAGCTTTATTGGGGGTCTCCTACCAACGAGCATTTCAATTGGTCAACGGCAAAACAAAGCACAAAACGACAGCGTCCGAATCGCCTCAGCCAACAACTGAATCACGCTCCCCACGCACGCACCATGCCACACCGCTATCGACTCCGGTCTCGGCTTAGCGAACGGGTCCACAAAGCCCAGACTGTTTCCGCCTCCCAAGCTCAAGAGCACCGAGCAGGATCTTCTCATCCCAGCAGATTGAGGAGATCGTCCTTGGTGAGGGTGGCGATGGAGGCGGGGGCTTCGGTGAGGGCGCTGGCGCCGGTGCCGGCTTCGTCGGCGAGCAAGGAAGCGTCGGTGAACTGGCGGGCGAGCTCGCTCTTGGTATGCTGAAGCTCCAAGATGCGTTCTTCGATGGTGTCCTTGGCCACCACCTGATACACGTTGACGTCTTCGGTCTGGCCGATACGATGTGCTCGGTCGGTGGCCTGATCCTGTGCGGCGGCGTTCCACCATGGATCGGCGTGGATGACCACGCTGGCACCGGTCAGGTTCAGTCCGGTGTTGCCGGCCTTCAATGAAATCAGGAAGGCGGGCGTATCGTCCGCATTGAACTGGTCGACGAGTTCGAGACGCTTCTTTTTAGGCGTGGATCCGGTGATGGTGTAGTAGCGTAGTCCTTGCGCGTCGAAACGTTCGGCGATCAGATCAAGGAAGCTGGTGAACTGGGAGAAGATCAGCGCCTTCTTGCCTTCATTCACGCAGGTTTCCACCAGTTCGGTGATGGCGGCAAGCTTGGCCGACTGATCCTTGGCATCGGCATACAGCAGCCTTGGATCACAGCAGATCTGGCGCAACTTGGTCAGCTCGGCGAGGATGCGAATCTTCGACGTGTTGAAATCGGCTTCTTCGCTGTGTTCGAGCTGCATTCTGAGCCGCTGCTCGTGGGCCGCATACAGTTTGCGCTGTTCGCCGGCAAGCTGCACGGTCAGCGTGGTCTCCAACTTGTCCGGCAAATCGGTCAGCACTTGGGACTTCAACCTGCGCTTGATGAACACGCCCACCAACGACTGCAATTGGCGAGACACCCGGGCGGCCTCAGGATTGACCTGTGCGGCGGCCCGACCTTCGGCCGTGCTGCCATCTGCAGCCCGGGCGTTGGAGATGGGCAACTCGTAGCGCTCATGGAATCGCTTGTATGAGCCCAATAGTCCCGGCATCAGGAAGTCGAAGATGCTCCACAGTTCGGAGAGTCGGTTCTCGATCGGCGTGCCGGTCAAGGCGAAACGATGGTCGGCGGCCACGGCCTTGACCGCTTTGGCTATTTTCGTGGTGTGATTCTTGATGTACTGGGCTTCATCCAATGCCATGACATTGAAACGTTGCTCATTGGCGGTGTAATCATCGACATCCCGGCGCAGCAGGTCGTATGAGGTGATGAGCACGGTGGGTTCATCCGCCCGGAACGCACGGCCGATGGCGGTGCGGCGCTCGGCTTTGGTGCCGGCCACCACCACGGCATTGAAGCTCGGGGCGAACTTGGCGAATTCGGCGCCCCAGTTGTACACCAAGGACGCCGGGCACACGATCAATGATGGATGCGGCCCGCCATCTTCGGAATCGAAAGTAATATGACCGGTTACGGCTGATTCACTATTAACAGCATTACCGGCATCCACGCCTTGAGCGGTCGGCATGCCACTAGATTCGTTGTGGTATCGCGACAGCAACAGGGCGATAAGCTGCACGGATTTGCCCAAACCCATCTCGTCGGCCAAAATGCCGCCAAAACCCTTGTCGCACAACGTGTTCAGCCATTGGAAGCCTTCGACCTGATACGGGCGCAGAATATGCTTGAGACTATCCGGCACTTCATACGACTTAGGGTCGATGATCTTGAGATCGTCGATGTATTCGGTGAACGAAGCGTCCTTGACTACATCGGAGCCGTCATCCGGCAGCTCACCATCCAGTAGAAACGCCCGACCGCCCGGCAACTCGATCAGCCCGGAGTTGAGCTGCTGCTCGCTCAGATCAAGGTCGCTGGCCAATCGGTCCAACGTGCCGAGATTCGCGCCGCTGAGTTTGACCAGCGTGCCGTCCTTCAACTGATGGAATCGTTGACGCCGACGATACGAAGACAGCAAGGCACCCACTTCGTCCGGCGGCACTTCATCAGCGAGGGGTGATATCTCCACCAAATTGCCTTTGATGGACAATCCGACTTTGACGCTTGGCGGCTTGGGCGCGATCAGCCGGTCAAAAGCCGGTGTGGTGAAGACCTCCCCTACTTCCTTCAGTGCGGGCAATCCCTCGTCAAAAAGACGAACAATCTGCGTGGTGTCATCGCGATCGATAGTGGCCGCATCAGACACGAATTGTTTGGCGGTCTTTCGCGCGGCCGGCGTTCGGAACCCATTCACCGTCTGATGAGTGGCGGCCGCAACGCGCTTGCGCTGGTCAGGCATGGTAAAGAATTCACGCACTACATCAATCGCAAGATGCTCAGCGTCGAAATCACGCCCAATCACGCCCCGAGACAAGGGGATGGAACGCTCATCCCTAGCATGCACCGTCGGGCCATCGGGCAGCAACGGGACAATGGCATCGCCGTAGTGTGCCTTGACCTCGCATTGCACACCATGCTCATCGCGATCCAGATAAAACTGGAGACTGCATTCCGTAGGGCTTAATTCAGCCAGCTCGCGAGGAATCTCACTGGCCTCCAACAATCCGGCGCCAACCAGCTGAGGCAATAGCGTGCGTGCGAACAGGGCGATGTCATCGCCGGCGATGACCTGCCCCTCGCCATCGGGTTCAAACATGTCTCCCAGTAATCCCCGCAACGGAATCAATCGTTTCGGGCAACGGACGAATCGGCATCCTGCTGCGCTTTTACGCTGAGAGCCCGCCATCATGGCGGATACCACACCGGCCGGATTAGTGGAGGCGAGCAACAGCCATACATTCTTGCCGCCGTCAATCACGGTTTCCACCGCTGGCACTCCGGTAAGCAGGTACCCGGCATCCGGACCATACGTATTGAAATCACGCCGCGCAATGCGCATAAGAAAATCTGGCTCGCCACCATCAACCGGCACCGATGCAGACTGCCCGGAGAACCATGTGTTCAACACGAGCTGTACGCCTCTGCCCTCACGTACGGACAGCAACCGGGCCACTTCCGGTGCTGAAAGTGTCAGGTAACGGTCGATGGCGATATGCCCGTAATACCGGTCCTGCTGCTCGGCCGCACGACGCACGGCCATCGCGTCGTCAAGGAAGCCCAGCAGTGGGCGCGAATCATCGTCGAACATATCCGGCGTATGGGTAAAGGCAAGCTTCTGCCCATAATCCGTATAGTCGCCGTTCGCCATGGTAAGCACAAACTGCGGAATCGATTTCAGTACATAGCTGGACCCATTGGAAGTCGATCCGATCTTGAACTCCACGCTCCACACGCCATCGATGAAACTCAATATCGGAACAAGCTGCACCTGCCCCAAGCCCACAGTCTCACTATCGCCCTGATACCCGCCGCCGCGGGTGCCGGCACGAGAGCCGTATCCGCTATTCGTACGTCGTCCACTTGCGCCATTTCGTCCTTTTGCAGTATCGAATCGGCGCATGAGCGCATTGCGGCGACGCGCTTTGGCTTGAGCATCTTGCCTATCGACGTGCTCCATATAGTCGATCAGCGTCCGAGACGGCCTCACAGCCCCGGCACGGTACCCTTCAAAACGCTGCGGATCATCGCAGAATATGAAGGCGAGCGCAATCATGTGTTTGCACATGCCATAGCCACGGCCGTAAGCCGGGCATGAGCACTTGCCACCGACGGCTTCTCCCGTGTCGAGGTCGAATTGCACGCTGGTACGATACTTACTCGATGGGCTGGTGGCGCCACGTAGAATGCCGTCAAGCTCGGCATACCCGGTTCGATGATTTTCGCTGTATACCGGATTGATAACCATGGTGGCCGCTTTGCGCGCAATGCTACGGGCACGAGCGAGCACGGCATTCGACGATGACGATTCCACATCGTTGCGTAACGCAAGGATAGGGACGGCATGGGCTTCGGCACGCTTCGCAGCCCCGGCGAAATGACCTTCGTCCTCATCTTCGAACCATACGGAACGTCCTTGCCTGAAACGATAGGGCATAACCGCATCGGCGGCGGACAAACTGTCCGTTCCGCCAAACGTTACGGCTCTACTGCCGGCAGCGCCTGCGCCACCAAGCATTCCATCTGCCTCGCCAGAGATACCGCCTATACCGCTGCTCTTGCCGGCAAAGAGACCCCTGTCCTCATTAGTGCCATCTGTGTCATCTGCGCCATACCGATCATCGTCGTAATCGGCACCTTCGTCGCCTCCCCTTTTCCAAGGATTGCGACGGCGCAACGCATGGCCCCAGGAAACGCCGGAATCATCATCCTCATAAGGCAGGAGGTCATCGTCATCCGCATTATCGGGAACATGGCCAAATACACCATACCCTTTGCTCATGGGCGAGCCTCCTTTCCAGCGAATGCATTTCAGCCCAACACTTCCATCCTAGACGAAGCGCGCGGTAGCCTTAATGTATGGATGCAGACAAGCCGGCGCAACGCAAATCCTATGCAGGGAACACCACCCTCGAAATCTTCGAGGTGCTGTGGCGTCACAGCTACTTTGGACATGGCCTGACCGTGCGGCAAATACTCGATGAACTTGCCCGTAAACACCAGCTGGAAGATCCAAGCGAGCTGCCGACCGAGAAAACCATACGAAATCAGCTCAAAAAGCTTACCGCCACGGAATTTCTCGGCAGGCATATCGGGCATCTCACCGAAAGCGACCTTGCCGGCATCGAATGCAAGAATCCACAACCCGGCTGGTATCTTGACGCATTCCTATCCACCGCCGAAATGCGACTGCTGCTCGACAGCCTCACTTTGTCTCGCATCAGCCTCGACACCATGGACGATCTCATCGGTAAAATCCGCGAACTCGCAGGTGCCGCTGGGCAAGCAGTAGGTTACCTTGATCACGTGGCCACCTACACGCATATCAACGGCGAGTTCCTATCCACCATCGACCAACTGAATCAGGCCATTGAAGAAGGCCACGGCGTAACCTTCCAATACCGTGATTACGGCCCGGATGGCACCCTGATACCACATAAAAGCCGTACGGGTGCAGGTCGGATCACCTACATCGCCGACCCTTATCAGATGGTGTACAAGAACGGACGGTATTACCTCATCTGCCACCTGCATGGCGAGGATAATCTCCGCATTTTCGTGGTCAACCGAATCGCCAACGTCAGCGCCAAAGGCAGGAACGGCACAGTGCCACTGGAAAAACCAGCACCAGCTGATTTTGATGCAGTGAACTTCATGCGCCACCGCCCGTATCCCGTAGCCGATGCCCCGATTCGCATCCGCATGGCCGTACGAGACGAATCCATGCTCAACAACGTGTTCGAATGGTTCGACGACCCTCAAATCAAACATTCGGCGGACGGCACACAGTTCGAAGTCATCGTCGATGCTCCCGAACGCGCTGTGTTCTGGTGGGCATTGCAGTATTCCTGGGATGGCCGCGTAGTGATTCTTGAGCCCGATTCGCTCAAGCGCAAACTCTATGATGCCGGGCGTCGCATGGCCACAGCCTATGCTCCCGAATGATGCAACATCACATCGCACACCTCCTTGTCGAGTTGTTCACCAGCGAATTTCACCGGAGAACCTATCATCCCACCACCAATCACGTTCGGTAATTTTTTACCGAACAACTCGATTTCAAGCCATTCCACGAACTATGGTCCCCGCCTAGCCGTACTTGACGCTAAGGTGGAACCATCACATGCCGCGATGCACATGCAATGCAAACGCAACGATATGTAAGGAGCAACTATGAGCGAAGAGCGTACCGCATGGGGCTGGGGTCTGGCCAGCGTAGACGCAGCCGGCACCACCCTGGACGTCTGGTACCCCGAACTGAATCTCGGTGAGGCACCGGCCGAGGCCGATCGCCCGAACCACAATTTCGGTACTTTGGCTCACGATGAGGCCGACGCCCGTGGCATTCGCCGCGTGCCGGTATTCGTCGTCAGCCAGTTGGACGAGCCGATCAGCAACGCCGCGGACGCTTACCTGAAGCTCCATCTGATGAGCATGCGCATGGCCAAGCCGAACACGCTGAACCTCGACGGCATCTTCGCCCAGCTCGCCAATGTGGTGTGGACCAACTACGGCCCCTTCGCCATTGAAGACTTCATGCTGCGCAAGGCCGACGTCGAACGCGCCTCCACCGAAGCCGCTCTCGCTTTCGCCTCCCAGGCCGGACTGCCTGCCGCAGCTCCTGCCACCACCGTCAACGTGTTCGGTGTGGATAAGTTCCCGCGCATGATCGATTACGTTGTGCCCACCGGCGTGCGTATCGGCGATGCCGACCGCGTGCGCCTCGGCGCTTACTTGTCTTCCGGCACCACCGTGATGCACGCCGGATTCGTGAACTTCAATGCCGGCACGCTCGGCGTCTCCATGGTCGAAGGCCGCGTTTCGCAAGGTGTGGTCGTGGGCGACGGTTCCGATATCGGCGGCGGCGCCTCCATCATGGGCACCCTCTCCGGCGGCGGCAAGCTGCGCAACTCCATCGGCGAGCACTCGCTGCTCGGTGCCAACGCCGGTATCGGCATCTCCCTCGGCGACAACTGCACCGTCGAAGCCGGTCTGTACATCACCGCCGGCACCAAGATCACCATCTGGGACAAGGCCAAGGCCGCCGCTGGCGAACCGCTGGAAGTGGTCAAGGGTGCTGAGCTCTCCGGCAAAGACAACATTCTGTTTATCCGCAACTCGGTGAACGGCCGCATCGAAGCCCGCTACCGCAAGGTGGGAATTGAGCTCAACGCCAAGCTGCACAAGAACTGAAATTGAAATAATGGAGCGTTATCTTCGTTGCCCCTCGGTCGACGTACCTTCGTACGCCTTCCCTCGGTGCGCCTCGATACCGCACACATTATTTCAATTTCAGAACTAGCCCTGCTAGTTCTTATGCAGCCGTCGCAGCATAGCTGGTTTGCGCTGTACATATAGAAAGCGCCTCACTGGAATCTCCAGCGAAGCGCTTTCTCAAACCAACAATCACCGCTCGTCCATCGGCACGAAATCGCGCTCGACCGGACCGGTGTAGACCTGGCGTGGGCGGCCGATCTTGGTGTTCGGGTCGGCCAGCATCTCACGGTACTGCGCAATCCAACCGGGAATGCGGCCCAGCGCGAACAGCGTGGTGAACATGGCGGGATCGAAGCCGATCGCCCGATAAATCAAGCCCGTGTAGAAGTCGACGTTCGGATACAGGTTGCGCGATACGAAATATTCGTCATTCAGCGCAATATCTTCAAGCTCAGTGGCCACAGCGAACAGCGCGCGCTCGTCAGACGGCAGCTTCTGCGTATCTTCGCGCTCCATGATCTTTTCCAGATACTTCTTGGCAATCGCCGCGCGCGGATCATACGACTTGTATACACGGTGGCCAAGGCCGGAGATCTTCTGGCCATCCTCCTTGGCATCACGCACGAACTCGGCCACAGACTTGCCGGAATCACGAATCGCCTTCAATTGTCGTAGTACGGCCTCATTCGCGCCACCGTGCAACGGTCCGGACAGGGCATTGACACCAGCGGCCACCGCCGAATACAGATTGGCGTGGGCGGAACCGGCGATACGCACCACCGAGGTCGAGCAGTTCTGCTCATGATCGGCATGAATAATCAACAAACGACCCAAAGCATGCACATACAACGGATCAGATTCGAACGGCTCGTACGGCACAGCGAAGCACATGCGCAGGAAGTCGTCCACATAGCCACGCGCGTAATCGGGGTACAGCATCGGCTCATCGCGACGACGGCGGAAGATGTACGACACAATCGTGCGGGCCTTGGCCATGATGATCTTGGCGGCCTCATCGAGCTGGTCGGTGTCGGAGATATCGGTGGTGTCCGGGTAGAATGTGGCCAGCGCATTGATGGCGGAGGCAAGCACGCTCATCGGATGAGCGGAGCGCGGGAACGAACCCATGAAGGTACGGAAGTCTTCGCCAACCATCGTCTTGTGATTGATGTCCGCGCAGAACTGCTCATACTCAGCCCTGCTCGGCAGCTCGCCATGGCGCAGCAACCACGCCACTTCCAGAAAATCGGAGTTCTCGCACAACTGCTCGATGGGGTAGCCACGGTAGCGCAGAATCGAATGCTTGCCGTCGATGTAGGTGATTTTCGATTCGCACTGTGCAGTGGTGAGGAATCCGGGGTCGAGCGTTACCCAGCCGTCATTACGCAGCTTGGAAACGACGATGCCATCCGCCCCCGCACTAGCCTTCACCACGGGCAGGTTGAACTTGTTCGAATCGACATCAAGTTGTGCCGTTGCCATTCGCGCACCTTCCTCTTCATGAACCACTTACCCCAAACATTAACGTTCACGCGTTCGCGAACACTAGTGTTTCGGTACTCTATGTCTTCTGTGTTACCGCTGGCGAATGCCGGTCGATACACGAAAGCCGAAGTGCGCTCATGCTATCAAAGCAAACGCACTTCGGCTTGTTACGTCTCGAATTCGCGGGAAAACCACGAACATATAGACGGTTGATGAGATGCCGATCGCCCATCACAGGCCAATCAGGCACCCGCCATACGCCAAACGCCAATCAGAGGTTGGTGCGATCGGTGAAGATGATCGGGCCGTTCTCGGTGATGGCGATGGTGTGCTCGGAGTGGGCGCCGCGCGAGCCGTCGGAGGCGCGCAAGGTCCAGCCGTCCTTCGGATCCTGGAAGATCTCGTCGGTGGTCTTGAGGAACCACGGTTCGATGGCGATGACCAGGCCTTCGCGCAGCTTGTAGCCGTGGTGGGCGCGACCGTCGTTCGGCACGTGCGGGTCGCCGTGCATGATGTGGCCCACGCCGTGACCGCCGAACTCGAGGTTGATCGGGTAGCCGTATTCGCGCGCGACGTCGCCGATGGTGTTGGAGATGTCGCCGAGACGGTTGCCGGGCTTGGCTACGTCGATGGCGGCGGCGAGCGCTTCCTCAGTGCACTTGATGATGCGCAGGTCTTCGGGGTCCGGGTCTTTGCCGACCACGAAGCTGACGGCGGAATCGGCCACCCAGCCGTCCACGGAGATGGCGAGATCGAGGGAGACGAGGTCGCCGTCCTTCAGGCTGTAATCGTACGGCACACCGTGCAGCACGGCGTTGTTGACGGAGGTGCAGATGTAGTGGGCGAACGGGCCGGTGCCGAAGTCAGGAGCGTAGTCAACATAGCAGGACTCGGCGCCCTTGCGGTCCACGATCTTCTTGTGGACGAACTCGTCGATTTCAAGCAGATTGGTGCCCACCTTGGTGGTCTCCTGCAGTTCCTTCAGAATGCCGCCGACGAAACGGCCGGCAGGCTTCATCTCCTCGATTTCACGAGGGGTCTTCAATTCGATCATGAGGTTCTTTCTACCTTGTTGAGACTTGTTCTCAACTCTAGACCAGCCCGGGGTCAACCGCCAGCGATCACCAACGGCGGCGGCCATAAGAAAGCGCCCGGCAGGTTCACAACCTGCACGGGCGCCTTGCATCGATTACTTGAGCATCACTTCCTGCGCTTGCCAAAAGTGAACGCGCGAATCACTGAAGTAATCCCCATCACCACCATGGCACATCCGCCGAAGATAATCATGAATACGGCGGAGCTCAGCGGGCTCATCAGCACCACGAAGCCGGCGATAATCGAGATGATGGCATAGGCGATGGCCCAGCCGGAGCGCGGGATGCGCCATGATTCGACTAGAGCCATCACGCCTTCCATAATCCAACCGAAACCGACCATCAGGGTGATGAGTAATGCCAAGGTCTGACCGGTCATACCGTAGTTTCGTACGACTACGACGCCTCCGAAGGTCAGCAGAATGCCGACGAACACGTCCAGCACACGCCAGCCGCCCGGCAGACCCGGCTCCACGAGAGCGCTGACGATGCGCACCACGCCGGAAATCACGAAATACACGCCGAGCAACAATGCGGCCAAAGCCAGCGTCTTGTTCGGCACCAACAACAGCGCAGCGCCCAAGGCGATGGCAGCCACGCCCACCACGCCGTAAATGATGCGAATCTTGGTCTTGGCCTTTTCCGGCAGCCATTCCTCGATCAGGTGGAATGGACTGAAATTGCCGGCATACCCGTTGGTCTGCTGCCAGCCGGGTTGACTTTGATCGCCCCATGGACCATTCGGCTGCCCGTCCGCTTGGCTATTCGATTGGCCGTCCGCCTGATACCGCCGATCGTCCGGACCCCATGCTGGCTGGCCGTTCGGGCCATAGTTCGGATTGTAGGCGTACGGGCCGTAGTACGGGTTCTGGTTCGGTCCGCCTTGTGGCTGGCCGTTCTGCGCCTGCTGATTCTGAGTGTCTTGCGCTCCCGGCGCACCTTGCGGAGGATATTGGCCGCCATGATTGCTGTCATACGCGCCATACTGCGGTTGGCCCGGTTGGCCCGCCGGATTCGGCTGGCTCGGCTGGCTCTGGTTGGGCTGGCCCGTCTGGTCATTCCACTGGCCCTCGTTTGGATTGCTCATCGTAACTCCTTAACTCAAGGTCCATATTCAGGTTCCACATACCATGTTAGGCAAGTTACCTAATTTGAACCATCACCACAGTTAGGCAATCCATCTAGTTCACTGATAGCGCAATGCCCATAACGCAATATCTGCATCACCAGCGCTTCTCCCCCGCCGCGATTAGGCTTAGGGCCATGACCAACGAAACCGAAACGCTGACGTCGGGCATCGACCCGGCATCGTTCTCCTCCGTCATCAAGCCGACCAACGACCTGTTCCGCTACGTGAATGGCCCATGGATCGACACCTACCGACTGCCCGACGATCGTTCGCGCTACGGCTCCTTTGACAAGCTCGCCGAAGACGCCGAAAACCAGGTGCGCGACATCCTCGACGCCGATGACTGCCCGGCCACCAAGTCGCAGGCTCTGTACCATTCGTTCCTGAACACCGACGCCATCGAGGCCGCCGGTCTTGACCCGATCCGCGACGAGCTTGACCTCATCGATTCCGCCATCGACAAGGCCGCTCTCACGCGCGTGCTCGGCACCATCAACCCAGCCGGCGGCCCCGACCTGTTCGGCTTGGCCGTTTACGGCGATCCCGGCGACCCGGACCGCAATATCGCCCACCTTGAGCAGGCCGGCCTTTGTCTGCCGGACGAAGCCTACTATCGCGAGGATCACTACGCTCCCGTGCGCGAAGCGTACGTGGCGATGGTCGCCACCCAGCTGGTGAACGCCGGATACGCACCCGCCGCCGAGTCCAACGGTGGCGATGAACTGCCGGCCGACACCGGCGATGACGAGGGCAACGCTCCCGCCACGGTTCCCAGCGAAGCCGCGCTTGATATGGCCCACCACTTCCTTGGCGTGGAAACGAAGATCGCCGCCAACCATTGGGACAATGTGTCCACGCGCGATTCGGTGAAGACCTACAACCCCACCGATTACGCCGATTTGGCCGCCACGCTGAAGCACTTCGATCTCGGTTCCTGGATCGACGCCTGGCAGACCGCCTATGACGCCACCGCAGCCGCCAAGGCTCAGCCGATCGATTTCAAGTCTGTGTTCGCGCGCGTCATTGTGCACGAGCCGAGCTTCCTCACTGGTCTTGATGCGTTCTGGGCCGGGGCTGATCTGGCCGACCTTAAGCTGTGGGCCCGTGTTCACATGATTCTGGGCTTCGCCTCCTCCCTGTCTCGCGACTTCGACACCACCAACTTTGACTTCTACGGCAAGGTGCTCTCCGGTGCCAAGAAGCAGCGCGATCGTTGGAAGCGCGCGGTGAGCCTGGTCAACGGCGTTTGTGGTGAAGATGTGGGCCGCGAATACGTGCGCCTGCACTTCCCCGAAAGCTCGAAACGCCGCATGGAAGAGCTGGTCGCCAATCTGATTGACGCCTACCGCGTGTCCATCACCAATTCCGATTGGCTGGGCGAGGATACCAAGGCCAAGGCTCTGGAGAAGATCTCCAAGTTCACGCCGAAGATCGGCTACACCAACCATTGGCGCGATTATTCGGCGCTGAGTGTCTCCGCGGATGCGCTACCCGCCGAGAACGCCAAGGCCGCGAACCTGTACGAGACCTGCTATCAGCTGGCCAAGGTCGGCAAGTCGGTCGACAAGGACGAATGGCTGATGAATCCGCAGACGGTGAACGCCTACTACGAGCCAAGCATGAACGTCATCGTGTTCCCGGCCGCGATTCTGCAGCCCCCGTTCTTCGACCCGAAGGCCGAGGATGCGGCGAACTACGGCGGCATCGGCGCAGTGATCGGCCACGAGATCGGCCATGGCTTCGACGATCAGGGTTCGCAGTACGACGGCGACGGCAAGCTCAACAACTGGTGGACCGATGAGGATCGCAAGAACTTCGAGGCCCGTACCAGCGCATTGATCGCCCAGTACAACAGCTTTGTGCCGCTGCAGCTGGTCGAGAAGTACGCTGACGAGCCTGATAAGGCGCCGCACGTGAACGGCGCGCTGACCATCGGCGAGAACATCGGCGATTTGGGCGGCGTGAACATCGCGATCAAGGCGTATGCGTTCGCGCTTGGCAAGGCGGCAGGTAAGTCCGACGCCGAAGAAGACGGCTCCCCCGCCGCCATCAAGGCACTGCTCGATATCGCCCCCGAAATGGACGGATTCACCGGCCTGCAGCGCTTCTTCCTGAGCTACGCCTCCATCTGGCGCACCAAGAACCGCGACGAGCTGGCCGAACAGTACCTGCAGATCGACCCGCATTCTCCGGCCGAATTCCGCACCAACGGCATCGCCAGCAACGTGGACCTCTTCTACGATGCCTTTGGCGTGACCGAAGGCGACGCCATGTGGCTCGCACCCAAGGACCGTGTACGCATCTGGTAATCCCCGTTATGTAAGAGAAAACCGCTGTGCTTGCCTCGATTACAGGCGAACACAGCGGTTTTTCATGATGTATAGTTGGCACTCAGAATTCGGATTCGCCGGGATCGGAAGATTCGGCGAAACCGTCGACGTAGGTTTGTTGGGCTGCGGACTGTGGCTGATTAGCGCCAGCGTCCGGTTGCGACATGACGGCATCGGCCATGGACGCAGCCGCCGACTCGGTTGATGGCGACGGTGATTGGCCGGAATCGGAGGTGACCCCAAATTCGACGGGGCCAGATTCCGACGAGGTCGCATACGGGTCCATACCCACACCGGATGCGGCACCGCCCGCGCCATATTGCATTGGCCTAACGTACGGCGACGATGCTCGTTGCCCGTTTCCGCCATCCATACCTTCGGCGGCACCGTTGGCATTGCCGTTACCGTTGCCACCATTGCCTCCGTTACCATTACCGACACGCTGTGGCTTGATCAGCGACGTGGTGCCGAAGGTCAGGTCATGCCCAATGTTGGTAGCTTCGAGAACAGTTCTGCTGCGCGGTTCGCCTTGCTCATTGGTCCACTGCTCGGTGATGAGTGAACCGACCACAATGATGCGGTCACCGCGGCGAACCGAACTGGCGGCGTTCACGGCCAAAGCACGGAACGCTTTGACGCCCACCCATGCGGTTCCGTAATCCTCCCATTGTCTGGTAGTCGGGTTGAGTCGACTGCGAGTGCTGCCCATGCGGAATGTCAGCACGCGGAAACTCTCAGTTCCGCCTAGTGTCGGATCACCGGCCACAAAGCCGGTGACGGTCACTGCTGCTTGTTGATTTGCCATGATCGGTCCTTTCCTCGGCCTGCTGGCCTGTTGTTTGGATGTGGACCGCCGGAGCCTGTCTCCGGCTTCATTGCCGGCTTGCACGCCCCAGCGGTACCTCCACTGTGAGGCATGGCATTTGAAGCGCACAAGGGCAACTGGCAAATGTGGATACTGTGACGCAGTTGAAATTTTAAGAATGTGGATAAGTTTCGGTTATCCACAACAAAGCGCCATTCTGCGACTGGGCAGAATGGCGCTTGATGCGATTAACGCCGAGGCTGAGTAAGTGGGACTCAGCTGAGGGCGGCGAAGCGCTCGGCGAGCGCGTCGGCGGCTTCGGCGGCGGGCACGGCGACCTTGTTTTCGCCGTTGCGGTCGCGCAGTTCGATGGTGCCGTCGTTGACGTAATCGCGGCCGACCACGGCGACCAGCGGCACGCCGATCAGCTCGGCATCCTTGAACTTGACGCCCGGAGACACCTTCTTGCGGTCATCGTAAATAACCTCAAGGCCTTTGGCTTCAAGCTCGGCGACCAGCTTCTCGGCACCTTCAAACGCCGCAGCGTCCTTGCCGGTGGCCACCACGTGCACGGCAGCCGGGGCAATCACGGACGGCCAAGCCAAGCCGGCTTCGTCGTGGTGCGTTTCGGCGATGCAGGCCAGCACGCGGGAAACACCGATGCCATAGCAGCCCATCCACACCGGCACGGCCTTGCCGTTCTGGTCGAGCACCTTCAGGTCCAGCGCCTTGGAGTACTTGAGACCCAGCTGGAACACCTGACCGATTTCCACACCACGCTCGAAGCTCAACGGACCGGAACCATCCGGGCTCATGTCGCCGTGGCGAACCTCAACGGCTTCCACCACGCCGTCGGCCTTGAAGTCACGGCCGTACACCAGGTTGTAGTAGTCGACCTCATTCTCATCGGCACCAGTGAACCAAGCGGAACCCTTGACCACGTGCGCGTCGACCAGGTAGCGAACCGGGTTCTTCACGCCAGCAGCCTCGGCCTGCGGGCCAAGCACCATCGGTCCGATGTAGCCGGGCACCAGTTCGGGGTGCTGCTTCAGGTCTTCCTCAGTGGCCTCCTCAAGCTCGGCGGGAGCGAACTGGGCTTCCAGTCGCTTCATATCCACCGTACGGTCGCCGGGCACGCCGACGACAATCACTTCACGCCACGGCTCGTCATGCTCTTCATCCTCAGGGTGCTTGACGGTGATCACCACGTTCTTGAGGATGTCGGAAGCCTGCCATTCACGGCCATCAGTACGCGGGTGGTCGGCGTTGGCACGCTCGATCATGTTGTCGATGGTCTTGGCATCCGGGGTGGCTTCCTTGGAAGCGGCGGGAGTGGTGGAAGCATCGATTTCCGGCAGCTCCGGCGTGCTCAGCGCTTCGACATTCCACGCCTTGCCGGAAGGTGCCAGCGCGAAGGTATCTTCGCCGATCGGCATCGGAGCCAGGAACTCCTCGGATGCGGAGCCACCCATCGGGCCGGACATGGCGAACACAGGTACGTACTTCAGGTCGAGACGCTGGAAGATGCGCTCGTAAGCGCCGCGCTCGTCATAGTAGGCCTTGCGCATGCCTTCTTCATCAATGGTGAAGGAGTAGGCGTCCTTCATGATGAATTCGCGGCCACGGATCAGGCCGGCGCGCGGGCGGAACTCGTCGCGGTACTTGGTCTGGATCTGGTACAGGGTTACGGGCAGGTCCTTGTAAGAGGAGTACATGTCCTTGACCAGAAGGGTGAACATCTCCTCGTGGGTGGGAGCCAGCAGGTAATCGGCCTCGTGGCGATCCTTCAAACGGAAGATGTTATCGCCGTACTCCTCCCAGCGATGGGTGGCCTCGTAGGGTTCGCGCGGCAGCAGGGCCGGGAAGTGTACTTCCTGGGCACCGATGCCGTTGATCTCCTCGCGGATGATGGCCTCGATCTTGTTCAGTACGCGCAGACCGAGCGGCAGCCAGGTCCAGATACCGGGTGCGGCCTTGCGAATATAGCCGGCGCGCTGCAGCAGCTTGGCCGAATCGACATCGGCATCAGCGGGGTCCTCGCGCAGGGTGCGCAGGAACATGGTTGACATACGAAGGGTATTGGAAGTCATGTGTTCCAAGATATTCGCGTGAACCGACAAGCCCGCCTGCTATTCGCACTATTCCGGTCTTCATCTTGGTATTCGGACTCACTCGCGCAACAATGACGGCTAGAAGGATAGGAGGGCACGATGACGCAGCCGAACCAGCCATCAGTCGCGCAAGAGCGATTCGGATGTTCGTCGGGACGGCTGACCGCATCACAGGTTATTGAGACATGCGCCACCATCCTTGCCGGTGTAATACTTCTCGGCCTCGCATGGACCAACCCGCAACCGTATGCCCCAGTGGATCTTATCGCCGGCCTGTCCGGAGCGGCCGCGCTGATTGTAGGTGTGCGTTTGCTGCAAGCACCGTTGATCTACGGCACGGTGATTCTTATCGTCAGCACGGTGACTGCGCTGTGGCCATGGCGGGCCGAATTCTCCCGCCACTACTGGTGGGTGTGGCTTGCTTTGGGCGGCATCATTCTGATTGTGGCAGCCGCGCGCTATGAGGCGAGCCTCAAATCGATGAGGACGATCGCCGCGCGTATTGGCGATCTGCGCTAAATCGCGCGGGCGACTTCGTGCGGATGATAGTGCGAGAGATCCGAACTAATCACGATGACGGTTTCCGGTCCGCCCCACAAAGCACGCAACACATCGCCACCTCTTGTGGCGTGGCGTCGCCCGCGTTCAACGGCACAATAGTGAGGTCTGGGCCGAGCACGGTTTGCAGGAACGGAATTTGTACTTCCACGGCATGCTCCTGCGTATGTGTGGGGTCATTGACGATCATTGCGGGAGCCGGTGCCCCCGGACGAGCCTGTGTACCGGAACGAAGCGGCTCATCGGAAGCCGATTCCAAGCCTAAAGCTTTACGCTCAGCAACAACATCTACCGGCACCGTGCCCAGCGGCGTTTCAAACGCCGCTGCGGTAGAGCAAGCAACGCCTCACACGGCCACACGGTGAGTCGGCCCCACAATTACCGCACGAGTCACGCTTCCCCGACCTCGTTCGAGCAAAGCATAGGCAAGCGCGGCCGCCGTGCCGGAATACACATAACCGGCACGCGGCACGATTACAGCCTTTGGCACTCCCGCTGGAAGCGTGGGCTCCAACTGTTGCAGAACCTCTCGACTGTAATCCAATTGATGGGTAATGAGTTGCTTGAGCGCTGTGCGGTCAGCGGGGTAGAACGAACCAGCCACCGCTGGCGGACGTATTGCGCCAGTGATTTTGCCGCTGCCGTCTGCCGCGCTTGCTGCATCTGACGCACTAGCCACACTAACCGTATCGATTTGCACACCGGCTCGGGCGGCCTCGCGAACCTCATTGTTTCCACGAAATATCTCGGATAGCACCATAACTACCACCGCTTATTCCACCGCTTATTCCATGGTAGCCGTTCAGTTCCTCAATGAAGACAAGTTCGCAGTGTCTTCTTCGGCTTCAAGGGGCCGATTCCGCCTCTTGGAGACATCTACTTGCGTTTCGAGGGGCTGGTCATCCGCTCAATCGCACATAGAAACGGCTTCATACCAACGTCATTCCGCCGTTTTTAAGCGTTGTCTACTTGGACATCAGCCCCTTGAAACGGAAGTAGATGTCCCGAAAACTCAAAATCCGCCCCTCGAAGTGCAGAAACACTCAAATTAGCGGTCGCTCGATATATCGACCGTCAAAATAACGCGTCCTGGGCGAAGTCATCATCGGGATTGGCACCAAATTCGTCCGGCTCAGCAGGTTTGAACGCGGTTGCACCTTCATCGGCCAACTGGTCGGAGGCCGAGGCCGAGGCTTCGCGCAGGTCGCCGTCGAGCACCACGGCATCGGGCGAGACGAGGAACATGCGTTCGTTGACGCCAGCCAAATACAGTCCACCCAGCGATTCGACTCGTGACAGCGCCACATATCCCATGCCCGGCGCGAAGGTGCGCTTCAGGTCCATAACCGCACGGTCGAGCGTCATGCCTTGCGATTTGTGGATGGTGATGCCCCATGCGCAGCGCAGTGGCACTTGAGAGACGGAGGCGAGCACGGTGTCGCCGTCCATCATTTCCCATGTGGCCTGTTTCATGGTGACGATGTTGCCGTTTTCGAATTCCACGATCGGCCAGCCGCCCTTGTTCTCCTGGGCGAAGCCGCGCACGGTGCCGAGCGAGCCGTTGACGTACTGGCGATCGGTGTCGTTGCGCAGGGCCATGACAGCCGCGCCCTCCTTGAGCACCAGTCGCTCGGGGGCCAGCATGTTCTTCTTGAGCCGGTCGACCAGATTGGCGGGACCCGCGGTTTCGGCGTGGAACTCGTGCGGCTCAAGCATGATCTGGTTCAGGCGCATGTCGTTGAGATTGTCGGCCTGCCGGTTCACCGGGAATAGGTGGACGGCGACCTGGCCGGGCTCGGGCAGTTTGCCCAGACGGGTGACGAGCACGTCACGGTCGGACTGGGTCACGTCGCCTTCGCGAATGTCGGTGAGCACGGTCAGCAGTTCGCCGGTGTCCTGACGGTGCTGTTCGGTCAGATAGCAGATTACCGGGTTAAGTTCAGGCCATACCAATGATTCGGTGATGAAACCTTCCGGGTTAAGCCCGGCACGGGCATACCGTTCGCGGCTGGCGATGAATTCGGGGGTGGGGGCGATGAGGTCGCGGTTGCGCCCGGACACCGAAACCGGCGGCAGTTGGAAGAAGTCGCCGGACAGCACGACCTGGATGCCTCCGAACGGGCGTGGGTCGCGACGCACTTCGCGGCAGACTTGGTCGACCATGTCGAACAGCCATGCGTGCAGCATGGAAACCTCGTCGATGACGAGGATGTCCGTAGCCTGAATCTTGCGTTTGCGCCGGGATTTGATGAGTTTGAGCAGACTCGGGCTCAGGGCGGTGGCCACGCCGACGCCACTCCACGAATGGATGGTTTGGCCGTTGATATGCGTGGAGGCGATGCCTGTGGACGCGGTGACTGCCACACTGGCGCCGTCGGCCCGAGCCTGGCGGATGAACTCGTTCAAGACATAGGTCTTACCGGCACCGGGCGCACCGGTCAGGAACACGTTCGCGCCGGCGTTCAGAATGGCCAAGGCTTCGGTTTGGCGCATATCAACCTCTCTAGACTCCCCTCAGGGAAGGGAGCCAAGTACGGCGGACTACTTATTGAGGATGCTGGTCGAGACGATGTCGGCGGCGATGGCCTTGGAGGCGGCATCGTCCGGGCCGGGGGCGGGGGCCATGAAGGCCTTACGGTAGTAGCGCAGCTCGTCCAAGGATTCGATGATGTCGGCGAGGGCGCGGTGGCCGCCGTTCTTTGGCGGACGGTTCTCGTAGACGGCCGGGTACCAGCGGCGGGCGAGCTCCTTCAGGGTGCTCACATCCACGCTGCGGTAATGCAGGTGGCTCATGAGGTCCGGCATGTAGTGGTCGAGAAACTTCTTGTCGGAGCCGATGGTGTTGCCGGCGAGCAGCGGGCGCACGCCTTCCGGAGTGAAGCGCAGCACATAATCGGTGACCTTCTGCTCAGCTTCTTCGAGGCTCAGTCCATGCCCCCATTCGTTGATCAAACCAGAACGGGTGTGCATGTTGCGCACGAAGTCGTTCATATGGTCCACAGCCTTCTGACTCGGCTTGATAACGAAATCCACACCTTCATCCAGCACATTCAAATCGAAATCAGTGGGCACTACGGACACTTCGACCAGTTCGTCACCGCCGAAGATATCCAAGCCCGTCATTTCGCAGTCAATCCAAATCAGGCGCGAATCCTTTGCGCTGTAAGTTTCTGCATCATGGCTGTCGACCATGGTAAGCCTCTTTTCGTCATGTCACCCGTTATTACAAGAACAGTTCAGACTATACCCCAGCGCATACAAGCTATCTCGAGCCACATACGCGAAAAGGGCCTGCATAAGCAGACCCTTTTCACAAGGAATCAACCCCTAACTAGCGCAAGCTAGCGGGCATCAACCGATCAGTTGTTGTGGAAGCCGGAGTAGTTCGGGGCTTCGGCGGTCATCACGATATCGTGCGGGTGCGATTCGCGCAGACCGGCATCGGTGATGCGGATGAACTTGCCACGCTCCGGCATCTCGGCGATGTTGTGGGCGCCGATGTAGAACATGGACTGGTGCAGGCCACCGAGCATCTGGTAGAGCACGGCGTTCAGCGGGCCGCGATACGGCACTTCGCCTTCCACGCCTTCCGGCACGACCTTATCGCTGGAGGTCACGTCGGCCTGGAAGTAGCGGTCCTTGGAGTAGGACTTCTTGCCGCGCGGGGCCATGGCACCGAGGGAGCCCATGCCACGGTACAGCTTGTACTGCTTGCCGTGTAGGAGCACCTTCTCGCCCGGGGCTTCCTCGCAGCCGGCGAGCGCGCCGCCGAGCATCACGGAGGAGGCGCCAGCCACGAGGGCCTTGGCGATGTCACCGGAATAGTGGATGCCACCGTCGGCGATGCAGGGGATGCCCGCCGCACGGCAGGCCTGGGCGGCCTCGTACACGGCGGTGAGCTGCGGGACACCGACACCGGCAACGATACGGGTGGTGCAGATGGAGCCGGGGCCAATACCGACCTTGACGGCGTCCGCGCCAGCCTCGATCATGGCCTGGGCACCGGAGCGGGTGCCGACGTTGCCGCCGATGATCTGCACGCCGTCGAAGGCGGAGTCGTGCTTCAGGCGGGAAATCATGTCGAGCGCCAGACGGGCCTCACCGTTGGCGGTGTCGACCACGAGCACGTCCACGCCGGCCTCCATCAGAGCGGAGGCACGCTGCCAGGCGTCGCCGAGGAAGCCGACACCGGCGGCCACGCGCAGACGGCCCTGCTCATCCTTGGTGGCGTCCGGGTACTGCTCGGTCTTGACGAAGTCCTTGACGGTGATCAGACCGGTCAGGCGGCCTTCGTCGTCGACCAGCGGCAGCTTTTCGACCTTGTGCTGGGCGAGCAGACGGTGGGCGTCGTCCTTGGAGATGTTGGACGGGCCAGTGACCAGGTTCTCCTTGGTCATGACATCCTTGACCTTCAGGGTGTCGTAATCATCGGAGGCGATGAAGCGCATGTCACGGTTGGTGATGATGCCGACGAGCTTGTTGTCCTTGTCCACAACCGGCAGACCGGAGATGTGGAACTTGCCGCACAGCTTGTCGAGATCGGCCAGCGTGACCTCGGGGCTGACGGTCAGCGGGTCGGTGATCATACCGGACTCGGAACGCTTGACCACGTCGACCTGAGCGGCCTGGTCGTCGATGGACAGGTTGCGGTGCAGCACGCCGATGCCGCCGTTACGGGCCATGGCGATGGCCATCTCGGACTCGGTCACAGTATCCATGGCAGCGGAGAGGACCGGGGCCTTCATCACGATCTCGCGGGTCAGATGAGTGCTGGTGTCCACTTCGGAAGGAATGACATCCGTCTCGTTCGGCAGCAGCAACACATCATCATAGGCAAGGCCGAGCTTGGCGAAAATCGGGGGAAGGGGAGCATACGCCGACTGGGCGTTCAATTCATCAAGGTTTGTAGCCATGTAAACACTATATGAAAATGCGCTGACCTTCACGACACACGCTTGTGAGCGCTCACTTATCCGCTGCCGGGTCCTGCACCTCACCCACCTGCGAGTCCCGCGAATCCGCAGGCGAATCAGTCATCGAATCCGCTGCCTGAGAGCCAATCGAATCCCGGCTCCCCCCTACTGCAGACTGCGATTTAGACACTGAATACTGCGCGTTCTTTCGTGCGGATTCGAGCGTCAGGTTCTCGGCTTGGATCTCGGGAATACGATGCCGCAGATAGGGGTACATCGTGGCTATGGTCAGCACCACCACGGCGATGGCCATGCCCACGGCCACATGCTGCGCTTCGAAGAACAGAATCGTCAGCGAACCGAATGCGATCAGCGCGGCCCATCCCCACAGGATCAGCACGGCGCCACGCACCGAATGCCCGATCTTCAGCATGCGATGGTGCAGGTGCATACGGTCCGGATGCATGGGCGACTGGCCTTTGGCCAAACGCCGCACAATCGCCAGACACATGTCGAGCACAGGCAGGAACAACACCAGAACCGGCAGCAGAATTGGTATGAACACCGGCAGATAGATGCTGGCATGAATCGAGGCCGGGTCAAGACGTCCGGTCATCACAATCGAAGCGCAGGTGATGAGATAGCCAAGCAGCATCGAACCGGAATCGCCCATGAACAGTTTGGCGGGATGCCAATTATGCAGCAGGAAGCCCACGCAGATACCCACCATCATCACGTCGATCAGCGTGGCCAACGAAGCATAACTCGGGGAAGACCGGGCGATGATATACGAATAGGCGGCGAACGCTATGCCACCAATCGCCACGATACCGGCCGCCAGACCATCGAGGCCATCAACGAAATTGACCGCGTTGATCGAGGCGACGATCAGGAATGCGGTGATCGCCATGGACAGACTCGGCGAGGCGGTAATCAGCGAATCGCCCAAAGGCAGTGAGATGATCTGCAATCCGCCCCAGGCCACGAATACGGAAATCAGCAGCTGACCGGCGAGTTTCAGCATCCAATCGAGATCCCACAGGTCATCGGCCATGCCTAGCAGACTGATCATGATGCCGCCGGCAAGAATCACCCACATCTGATGATTGCCGTTGAACAATCCCGAGAGAAAAGGCAGCCGACTGGCGAACACGGTAGCCACGGCAAAACCGATAAGCATGCCAAGGCCGCCCATGCGCGGCGTGGGAATGGTGTGCACGTCTCGGGCACGCACCTCGCCAACCGCACCGATTTCGATGGCGACGTGGCGAATCAGCGGAGTCACCAGCCAGGTGACGCCACCGGCGATGGCGGCAATCAGTAAGTAGATTCTCATGCGCCAAGTCCCCCGCCGTTGAGGTGGAGGGCCTTGCGAATCACGTTTTGGGCGATGACGCCTTCACGCAGGATCTCGATGCCGTCGCGCGCATACGGATCGGCTTTGACGACGGTGCTGGAGACATGGCCTTGGGTGGGACCGCCGTCCAGATACAGGTCGACTTCGCTGCCGAACGCATCAACCGCCTCCTGGACGGTCTGTGCGCTTTCGTCGCCGGAACGGTTGGCGCTGGACGCGGCCAGCGGACCAGTGGCCTTGAGAATCGCGAGGCACAGCGCCGAATTGGGGATGCGGATGCCCTGCGTGCCGGGGCGACCATCGGCGGTGTCGGCCAAAGTCTCCAACGTGCAGTCGGGCCGGGCTACGGCAATCGGCGAGAACGCGCCGGGCAGGAACGCCGCCGACAAACGATTCAGTGGAGACGGCAGGTCTAGACTGAGCTCATCAAGCTGGTCGGTGGATGCGAGCAGTACCTGCAACGCCTTATAGCGCGGGCGACGCTTGAGCCGGTAGATACGGTCGATAGCGGCCTTATTACGCGGATCGCACGCCACTCCATATACCGTATCCGTTGGAATGACGACCAATCCACCATCCCGGATGACACGCGCCGCCTGTGCCAGCGATTCATCCGTGACCTTCAGCGTTGTTCCGCCCTCCACGCTCACGCCACCTCCGTTCGCCTGTGTATTCACAATCTACCATTGCACCATTGCGCCCCGACTTGCATAGTTCATCATCGCTCGTTTGCCGTACTGCCGTTTTCCGATTCGCCCCACACGCACAGACCGTAGATACAATGAGTCCATCCATGCTCTTTCGCGAAATTACAGGAGTGTTCAATAAGCGAAATCACGGACGCGGACGCCTCCGCCCTGCAGCATTACGCGCAGTAGCACGTACCATAGTGGCACATATCAATGTTCCCGCTGGCGTACGTCGCCATGAAGCAAACGCCTCAAGCGTTTGTAGACGACATCCGTCAGCGGGAACATTGGCACTGCAAGGCGTTACGCGCCGAGATATGCCTTGCGAACCTTCTCATCGTGCAGCAAGTCCGAAGCCTTGCCTTCCATCGTTATCTTGCCGGTTTCCAGCACGTAAGCGCGGTCGGCTATAGACAAGGCCATTCTCGCGTTCTGTTCCACCAGCAGCACGGTGATGCCGCGCTGGCGCAGCGTGACGATGATGTCGAAGATTCCCTTGACCAGCAACGGAGACAAGCCCATCGACGGCTCATCCATGAGAATGGTCTTCGGGTGACTCATCAGGGCACGCCCCATGGCCACCATCTGCTGCTCGCCGCCGGAAAGCGTGCCAGCCAGCTGGCGACGGCGTTCCTTAAGACGCGGGAAATAGTCGAACACCATCTCAAGATCCTTGCCGAGGCCGGACTGGTCCTTGAGGCTGAATGCGCCCATCTCCAGGTTCTCCTGCACGCTCATGCGGGTGAACACATGGCGGCCTTCCGGCACATGTGCCATACCTAGGGTGACGATCTTGTTGGCATGTGTTTTCAGCAGATCATGCCCGTCATAGGTGATGCTGCCGGATTTTGCCGGTACCAGACCGGTGATGGTATGCAGAGTGGTGGTCTTGCCGGCACCGTTGGCTCCGATCAGGGAGACGATTTCGCCGTCATCCACATGCATGCTGATGCCTTTGACCGCGTCAATCGCGCCATAAGAGACACACAGATCCTTGATTTCCAGCATCAGCGTGCTCCTTCTTCTTGAATCGTCTTGGCGATGCTCGGTTCCGGTTCAGCCTTGGATGTGGAATCGCCGTCGGCGTCATCATTGTTGTCGCTGCCCAGATAGGCGGAGATGACCTGCGGATTGTTGGCGATTTGCTCAGGCGTGCCGGAGGCGATGGTACGGCCGTAATCGAGCACCTGGATGCGCTGGCAGACGCTCATCACGAGGCTCATGTCGTGTTCGATCAACAGGATGGCGATGCCGAAACGGTCACGAATCGTGTTGATGCAGTGCAACAGATCCTCGGTTTCGGTGGGGTTCATGCCGGCGGCCGGTTCATCAAGCAGCAGCAGTTTCATGCCGGTGGCCAGTGCACGCGCGATTTCGAGCTTGCGCTGCTGGCCGTAGGGCAGGTTGGCCGCCTGGGTGGTGGCCAGTCCCTCGAGGTTGAAGATGCGCAGCAGGTCGATGGCCTTCTCATGCATCTCGTTCTCCTGCTTCCAGAAGCCCGGGGTACGGAAGATGGCGCTACCCATACGGTAGGTGAACGACTCGTCGAAGGCGACGAGCACGTTCTCCTCAACGGTGAGCTGCTTGAACAGTCGGATGTTCTGGAAGGTACGGGCGATACCGGCACGCACGACCTGATAGGTCTTCTTGCCGTTCATCCGGACGCCATCCAGCCAGAATTCGCCTTCAGTGGGCTTGTACACGCCGGTCAGCAGGTTGAACACCGTGGTCTTGCCAGCGCCATTCGGGCCGATCAGACCGATGAGTTCACCCTTGTTGATGGTCATGTTGAAGTCGGATACGGCCTTCAGACCACCGAAGGTGATGCCGAGATGCTCGGCTTTGAGGATGGGTTGACTGTTATCGCTCATGGTCAGGCCTCCTTCGTTGCGGTCTCGGGGGTCTCCGGCTCGGCATCCGCCTTGGCGGCGGATTTTGCGCCTTTACCAGCCGTTCCGCGGAGTAGCATGCGGTTGACCAGCCTCGGCAGCGAGAACTCCCACGAACCGAAGATGCCTTGCGGGCGGAAGATCATGACCAGCACCAGCACCACCGAGTAGGCGAGCATGCGGTAATCGGCGAAGGCACGCAACAGCTCGGGCAGGATGGTCAGGCCGATGGCGGAAACGATCGAACCGGTGAGCGAGCCCATGCCGCCGAACACCACCATGATCACGTAGTTAATGGAGTTGAGCCAGCCGGCCATGGTCGGGTTCAACGAGCCGATGTACTGGGCGAAGATACCGCCGGCGATGCCTGCGAAGAACGCGGAAATCGCGAACACCAACACCTTGAGATACGTGGTGTTCAGACCCGATGCGCCGGCCGCGATCTCATCATCACGAATGGCCTTGACGGCACGGCCGTACCGGGAGCGACTGAACATGAAGAGCACGACCACGGTGACCACCATGATCCAGAACACGACATACAGGTTGGCGGTGCGGTCAATGCCGATCAGTGCCTGTCCGGCGGCTCCCTTGTCGAGGCCCATTCCACCGGCGACCTTGAGGTTCTGGATGATCACGCGAATGATCTCGCCGAAGCCCAGCGTGATGATGGCCAGGTAGTCGCCGTGCAAACGCAGCGCCGGGATACCGATCAGAATGCCGAATACGCAAGCCACGATGCCGCCAAGTAGCGTGGTGATCAGGAAACGGGTGGTGGGATCGACGCCGATGCCAGCGGCCACCATGTACTTGGAGGCCAGCGCAGCCACGTAGGCACCGATGGCCTCGAACCCGCAGCAGCCCAACGTCAGCTGTCCGAGCACGCCGATGGTGAGGTTCAGCGAGGTGGTCATGATAATGGCGATGCACGCGGTCATCATGATGCCCTTGATGTAGGAATCAGCCAAGCCGGATTCGCACAGCGCCATCACAACGCCGAATGCGGCAAGGACGCCGATGAAGCACACCAGATAGGACTGTTTGGTGGAAAGCATTGTCTTCTTCATCGGATCAGACCTTCTCCCCTTCGTTCTTGCCCATGATGCCGGACGGTTTGACGAGCAACACAATGATCAGGATGGCGAACACGATGGCATCGGAGAATGCCGAGGTGATGATGCCGCCCGTAATGGTACCGATATAGGCCTTGGTGAGGCTTTCGATCAGTCCGATGGCCAGACCACCGATCATGGCACCGGGAATGGAACCAATGCCGCCGAGCACGGCGGCGACGAATGCCTTAAGACCCAGCATGGCGCCCATCATCGGGGAGACTTGTGGGTAGGCGGCGCAGTACATCAGCGAGGCGACTGCGGCCAAGCCGGAGCCGATGGCGAAGGTCAGGGCAATGGTGGAATTCACATTAATGCCCATGAGCACGGCGGCTTCCTTGTCTTCGGAAACGGCGCGCATGGCCTTGCCTTGGCGAGTGAATTTGACGAACAGTTGCAGACCGGCCATGATGACCAGGCCGATGACGATGGTCAGCAGGGTGTCACCCGGCAGTTTCAGCTTGCCGAACGCGATGGATGGCAGGTGGAAGATAGTCGGCACGGTCTGGAAGTCGGCGCCGAAGACGGCTTGGGAACCGTTCTCCAGCAACAGCGACATGGCGATGGCGGTAATCAGGGCCGTCATGGAATTGCCCTTTTCACGCACCGGCTTGTACGCGGCCTTTTCGACGATGACACCGACGGCCACACAAACCAGAACGGCGGGAATGACCGCCACCCAGGCGGGCAGTCCCATAGCGACGATTGCGGGAATGGTGAGCATCAGCACATAGGCACCGACCATGATGAAATCGCCGTGGGCGAAGTTAATCAGTCGAATAATGCCGTAGACCATGGTGTAGCCCAATGCCACCAGCGCGTACACGCTGCCTATTTTCAGGCCATTGAACAACTGGCTGACAAACATGATGATTTGATCCATCACTGCTCCCCCTTTCTTGTAAGTATCTCGATTGTTGTCTGCGATGAATGCGCAGAATTATTGGTATATCCATTGCGAATAATGTGGCACCGTACGACGCGACGCGATGCCCCATGAAAACACGAAAGGGAGAGGGACGGCGAACCGGCCACTCTCCTGTTCATGCGGACATCATGTTATGACATCGGAATCATGCGGCGATAATTCATGGAATTCACTTGGGCTGCACGGTGGTGTTGTACACCGGCTTGCCGTCCTTCATTTCCAGCACGATGACGGACTTGGTCGGGGAACCGGACTTGTCCATCGTGAACTTGCCGGTCACACCGTCGAAGTTCATGCCGGTCACGGCGTTGCGCACATCCTCACGAGTGGCGTTCTTGCCGGCCTTCTCTATGGCCTGCTTGAGCATGTAGATGGTGTCGTAACCCAGAGCGGCGAAGGTGTTTGGCTCGGCGTTGTTCTTCTCCTTGTAGGACTTGATGAAGTCCTGCACCTTGGTGTTGGTGTTGTCGTCGGCGGAGTAGTGGGTGGTGTAGTAGGTCTTGTTGTACTGAGACTTGTCACCGGTGAGCTTGAGGCCATCGTAGCCGTCAGGGCCCATCACGTAGCCTTCGAAGCCCACGGAGCGAGCCTGCGGAATGATGTACGGGCCAGCCACGGAGTAGTAGTACGGCGCGTAGAGCAGCTCGGCGCCGGAAGCCTGAATCTTCTGCAGCTGGGCGGAGTACTCGGTATCGTCAGCGGAAGAGGAGCTCTCCTTGTCCACCACTTCGAGGCCAAGCTTCTCGGCGGCCTTGGCGAAGGCCTCGCCCACGCCGGAGGAGTACGGGTCACCGGTGCCGTACAGTACGGCGACCTTCTTGACCTTCAGGTTCTCGGCAGCGAAACGAGCGGCCACCTCACCCTGGTAGGAGTCCTTGAAGCACGTGCGGAACAGGTAGTTGCCTGTTTCGATGGAGTCGGAGGTAGCGGCCGGGGCGATGGTGACCAACTTGGCCTGATCGGCCAGCGGAGCCACGGCGGCAGTGGTTGCGGAGATGGTCGGACCTGCCACGGCGAGCACATTGTTGTCGCCGGACAGCTTGTTGAAGGCATTGGAAGCCTCGGTGGCATCGCCCTTATCGTCCATGGACTCGAGCTTGACCTTCTTGCCGTTGATGCCGCCCTTGGCGTTGATCTCGGACACGGCCAGCTCGAAGCCCTTGACCTCGGCCTCGCCGTAAGCGGCGGCGGTACCGGAGTTGGTGGTCACGGTGCCGATGGTGATGGAGTCGCCGGAGGCCTTGGCGTTGGAGCTGGAGGAATCATCCATGCTACCGCCGGAGCAGCCCGCAAGGGACAGCGCCATTACCGCGGCCGTACTGGCCGCAATGAACTTAGTGGAAAACTTCACGTTCATCCTCTTCCTTCTTCCTTGGTATTTCAACATCGTTCAACTCAATCGTCGCGCGGGATATGCGCGTGAGACGTCCATCCACATACAACGGAATCGCATCGCGGCTCGTGGCCGTCATCTTACGTCTCTCTCAATCATTCGATGTTCATCGCGGACTGTTATACCCAGACCGACTTTGAAGCCGCAATAACCTGCTCTTATTATGAGACGGCGTAATTGCGGAAAATGAGAAGAAGATTCCGGGAAAACGCGGAAAAAAGACAGGAAAAGCCTGAAATTTTTAGAAAATATCAGGAAACCGCGAACAGATAGCGATCCCGGCCGGTCCAATCCTTGCCGGTGTGGGCCGCGGTAAATCCGATGGCCTTGGCATAGGCCACCAGACGCTCACCTTGAGTGAGATCATGCTCCATGACCAATACGCCGCCAGGCTTGAGCAGTCGGTACGCGCGTTCGATAATGCGCTCAGGGATGAGCGTGCCGTCCGCCGAACCGCCGTACAGGGCCAGTTCAGGGTCCCAGTCGCGTACTTCCGGCTGTTCGGGAATGTCGGTTTGCGGCACGTAGGGCGGGTTGGTGATGACGATGTCGACGGTGCCGTCCAATTGGGCCAATGTGGCGAAGGACGTAGCATCCGCGATTTCCAGATGGTAATTCGAGGCAATGGATGGGTACTTTTTCGCGGTTACCGCCAGATTACGCCGGGTCCATTCGGCGGTGTTCGGCGACAGCTCCACCGCCCACACCTGGCTGCCGGGAACCTCGCTGACAACGGACAGCCCAATCGCGCCGGAGCCGGCGCACAGATCGACCACACGAGGATGGATCATGCCGTTTCTTGTCAGCCAGTCAAGACCGGCCTGCACCACGGTTTCGGTTTCCGGACGCGGAATGAACACGCCAGGGCCGACCTTCAGGTCGAGATAGCGGAACGGCGCATGGCCGGTGATGTATTGCAACGGCTCGCGCTTGGCACGGCGGGCAAGCATGGATTGGAAGCGGGCAAACCGTTCGGCTGTGCCAAGCTCCTCCCCCATCAACAGAGCTTTGTCGACATCGCGCAACTCAACACCTGCCGCCTCGGCAAGGAGCAGTTTGGCATCATGCTCAGGCGTCTCAATACCAGCCTCACGCAATTGCACGGCGGCATCACGAATCACATCGGCAGCAGCCATCACATCCCTATCTTCCGGTGCCTTAATTATCACATAATGTAAGGGTTTGGCCGGTAAATGCGATGCTCGACCGTAGGCTTGACCGAACGGCCTAGAGTGTGTCGAGCATTGTATCTACCGGCCAAACCCGCTCACGCTACTATCACTGCTGGTTGGCCAGACGGTCGGCTTCGTCGGCTTGGATGTCGGAATCGATGACGGCCTGCAGGTCGCCGTCGAGCACGGCGTCAAGGTTGTAGGCCTTGTAATTCGTGCGATGGTCGACGATACGGTTTTCCGGGAAGTTGTATGTACGGATTCGCTCGGAGCGATCAAGCGAACGTACCTGCGAGTGACGCATGTCGGCGGCCTCGGCGGCCTCCTGCTCATGCTTCATGGCCAGCAGGCGGGACTTCAGCACGCGCAACGCGGCGGCACGGTTCTGAATCTGCGACTTCTCATCCTGCATGTTCACTGTGATGCCGGTGGGCAGGTGGGTCATGCGCACGGCGGAATACGTGGTGTTCACGGACTGGCCGCCGGGGCCGGAGCTCATGAAGATGTCGATTTTCAGGTCTTTCGGATCGATCTCAATCTCGTCGTCATCCTCGTCGGCCTCGGGGAACACGATGACGCCCGCGGCGGAAGTCTGGATACGGCCCTGCGATTCGGTGACGGGGATGCGCTGCACACGGTGTACGCCGCCCTCGTATTTCATCGAAGCCCACACGCCGTCTTCGGGAGCGGGCGTGCCCTTGGCGCGGATGGCAATCTGCACGTCCTTGACGCCGCCGAGCTCGGTGGTGTTCTCGGACTGCACGTTCACGCTCCAGCCACGCTTCTCGGCGTAACGGGTGTACATGCGCAGCAGGTCGCCGGCGAACAGTGCGGCTTCTTCGCCGCCGGTGCCAGCCTTGATTTCCATGATGGTGTCGCGCGCATCATCCGGGTCACGCGGGATCAGCGCGGTGCGCAGCTTCTCTTCGACACCGGGCAGTTCGGCCTCAAGACGCTTGGCTTCCTCGGCGAAGTCGGCGTCCTCGCCGGCCATCTCCTGAGCGGCTGCCAGATCGTCCTTCACCTGCAACCAGGTTTTGTAGGCACCCACGATGGCACCCAGTTCGGCGTGACGACGGCCCAGCTTGCGCAGCTTGTCCGGGTTGGACACGACTTCGGGGCTCGCCATCTGCTCTTCGATGGACTGGTACTCCTCAAGCGCGGTTGCCGCCGCCGGGAACTGTTCGTCTGCCATAACACACTTTCTTCTGTATGGTGCTGTTCTGTTCGATTATTCGATTGCGCAGGTCAATGCTGCAACACAACTTGTCAAAGAATACAAAAACGCCAGTCCTCGATCGGGTATGCCGGAGCATGCCGAATCGAATCGGACTGGCGTGAAGTATGCTACTTGCTCTTCTTGCCGTAGCGCTTCTCGAAGCGAGCAACGCGGCCACCGGTGTCGAGAATCTTCTGCTTGCCGGTGTAGAACGGGTGGCACTGAGAGCACACGTCAACGAACATGTGATCTTCCTTGCCAGCGGTGCGGGTCACGAAGGTGTTGCCGCACGAGCACGTCACCTCAACGGGGTGGTAATCAGGATGGATACCCTGCTGCATTTTACGTCTCCTATGGATTCGGGGGACCCGGGTCGTCATGCCCCTATGGCAAGACGTGAACCGGAACCTAAGGGATTGTACGCGCCTATCTGGACGTGAAGACGCGCTGCGCCGCCGCAGGAGACGACGCAAAAGAGTGGGGCCGCAGGGGCTTGAACCCTGGACCGGGCGATTATGAGTCGCATGCTCTAACCGACTGAGCTACGGCCCCACGTTCGCTGCGCAAAACAGCCAACTTGCAAAGTGTAGCATGAACCCACCAACGACGGCACACGCGCCATGCACCCATGCCATGCACCCGCCAGCAACAAGCAGCATCTCCCGGTGCTACTTCTCCCCCATGTACCCCAACGGGTTCTCGATGAACCGCCGCAAGCCCATTTCGGCCGCGCCATATAGCGAGGGATGCAGCGCCATCGGCGGCACAAACACGCGGATTCTCGCATTCGGGTATCCCAGAATTTCCGAACGCAGCCGGCCTTCAAGCACGGTGGCCAGCTCGTCGCCGAAGTGCGTCCACAGTCCGCCCAACAGTACCGTATCGACGTCCACCAGATTCACGGCGGAAGCGATGGCGGAAACCAGCGCATCGGCGGCCTGATCGACCACTTTGGCCACATCCGAATCCCCGGCGCGCCAACGCTGGAGGAACGTATCGATGGCCTCGCTGCTGGTGGCATCCCCATCTTCGGCAATGCCGGCAGCCTCGACCAAAGCGCGACGGCCCGCAAACGCCTCAAGGCACCCGTGGCGCCCGCAGCTGCACAACGGCCCATCCATCGCCACGGACAGATGGCCGATCTCGCCGGCGAATCCGTGCGAGCCCATCGCCACTTCGCCGTCACGCACCACCGCGCCGCCGATGCCGATATCGGTAGACAGGTAAATAAAGGAATCCGTGCGATCCACCACATTCAGGAAGGACGCACGTTCGGTGGCATACCCCGGAATCTGAGCGATGGCGGCCATCTTCGCTTCGTTACCGGCCACCACATCCAGCCGGCGTACCACGTTGAACCGGGTGAGGTTGACGTTTTCCCAACCCAGATTGCGGGCCACCAACAGCCACATGTCGTCGGTGACGATGCCCGGCAGCGCAAGCCCGGCTCCCACCACTTTGCAGCCACGTCGTTTGAGTCGGCTTTCCAACGGGAAGGTCATCGCATCGAGCTTGGCGAAGATCTCGTACGGGTCAGTGCCGGTCATATCCTCACTCACCCACTCCTGACCGAGAGTGTCGCCGTTCAGATCGAGCGCCAGGCAACCGTAGCCATCGGTGTTGATCTGCAGGCCGATGCCGGCGATGGACCCGCCATGAATCTCCAGCGGCGTGCTGGGCCGCCCATATGTGGTGGAGACGACCGGCTCGCCTTCCTGCACCACGCCACTATCGATAAGCATCGAGGCCAACAGCGAAAGCGTGGCCTTGGTCAGCCCCGTTTCCTTGGCCAGGTCGGCCCTGCTTATGGGTTTCTCCGCGCGCAACAAAGTGTCGAGAACCACCGACAAATTATGGTTGCGCAGATCCTCCTGATTGATCCTGCGTAGACTTGCCATTGGCTCCTACCTCCTCGCACCCTAAGCTTTGAGCGTCTTGTGGACGCTCTCATCCATAGATCACACCATGGTATTGTGCGTCAAACGATTGAATCGGACCGCACCTTCGCGTGTTTCCGTTTGCAATCGAACGTTGATACAGTATAGTTTAATCGTCTAACTTATTGGCTATGGCGCGCCGAAACTTGCAAGCGCGACCCTCATCGAGGAGGAATGCATGACGAGAGTACTGGTTGCCGGCGTAGATACGTCAACCCAATCAACAAAGGTCCGCATCACGGACGCCGCCACCGGCGAACAGGTTCGTTTCGGCCAGGCCAAGCACCCGGATGGCACCTCGGTCAACCCGGAATTCTGGTGGGAGGCCTTCACCAAGGCCGCCGAGCAGGCCGGCGGGCTCGACGATGTCGCGGCCCTCGCGGTTGGCGGCCAGCAGCATGGCATGGTCATTCTCGACAAGCAGGGCAACGTGATTCGCGATGCGATGCTCTGGAATGACATCAGTTCCGCCCCGCAGTCCGCCGCCCTGATCGACAAGCTCGGTGCAGCTCCGGCCGAGGGCGACGAACCGGACGACGTGACCGCCCGCGGCAAGCAGCGCTGGGTCAAGGCCGTCGGTTCCTCCCCCGCCAACTCCAACAGCACCACCCCTGCCAACACCACTGCCATGGTCATCACCCTGATGATCGGCTCGTTTGTGGCCATTCTCAACTAGACGCTGATGATTCCCGCACTGCCCACGTTGATGCATGAATTCGATGTGCCCGGCAGCACCGTGCAATGGCTGACCACCGGATTCATGCTCACCAACGGCATCATGATCCCGATCGCCGCGTTCCTCATCGAGACCTTCACCACGCGCCAGCCGTTCCTGTACGCGATGGGCATATTTGCAGAATGATCTTGGCGTTAATGCACTGGTGTCCGGTCTGGTGATGATGCCGAGCGACATCGCCATGAGCATCCTGAACCCGGTGGCAGGCAAGCTGTACGACCGTATCGATGGCCGGCCGCTCGCCTTGCTGGGCTTCGCGATCATGACGTTTGAGGCTGTGCTACTGGTCACCATCATGAACACGCACACCGCAGCGGCCATGCGCACCGGAGTGCCGGAAGCGGCGGCATCGGCCATTGGCGTGCGGGCTTCGTTCAGCACGGTCGCCATTGTGCGCGCGGTCTGTTTGGTTGCGTCCCTCTTCATTCGCGACCGTGGCCGCCGACCTGGACAGCAGCGTTAGGCGGATCCTTCACCGATTGCTGGCCTTCTTGATCAGCGCGTCCAAAGTGCCGGCTTGGCGTGCGGCTTCCGCATCTTCCCAGTCGAGACCGGTATCTTTGGCCCTCCCGTAGAAAAACCGCACCAGACCGGCAAAGTCCGGTTTATATCCGGTTTCCCGGAATGAACGGGCCAGCGAATCACCGATTTGCGGGTCATCAGGCCTTCGTGCCTCATAGATCGGGATGGCACAGGATCTCCACACGCCTCTCACATGTGCGATGCGATTGACGATCATGCCGCCGTGCGCACCATCGTATTGCGAGGCGGCATGTGCGTCCGCCACCTCGTAGACACCACCATGAATGATGTCCTCAACTGTCAGACGACCTTTGACCGCGCTGGCATCGCGAATCCAGAACACCGAAGCGAAATTGGTGTCATCAAGTTCGCGAAAATCACGTATCTCGCGTGTGCCGATACGTTCGTCCTTGTCATACATGAATTCGGCCAAGGCTAGGAATGGCGAGATACCTGCGCCTGAACCGTACTGCAATTCGATACGTAAATCTTCGGATTCATTGCCGGTCAGTCCAATACCGCTGACAGTGCAATCATAGGCAAACCAATCCCAGAACCACCATTCGATCATTTGACGCAGGTGCTTTGAATACGTTTTGAACGGGTTCAGATTCACTTCGCGATAATATATGCGTCTCGCTTCGGCATAGACGGCGAGATTGCAGCGTTTGAACGTCTCGGCTACGTCTTTGGTGTCCAGCATTGCTGGCAAACCGGCATTTTCGGCAGTAGTAGTGGTTGCGGTGCTCATGGCGTTTCCCCCTTCATGTGATGTGGACGGCGGGCTACGTTGCCCGCCGTGAGGCACACTGTATGGCGCTCATGCGGTGGCCCGCAAGCCCGCATGGCGAGATGGTGGATAAGTGGAAAACCCAATGATTCCAAGGGGTATGGAATGTGCATAACAGTGGCTACCGTCGGTGGATAACCGCACTTTCTTGCAGGTTATCCACTGATCGCTCAGCTGTTATCCACAGTCTCTGGGTTATCCACATCGTCTCTGGCGTGTCGTCCACTGTCAGCAGTCGATTTCTGCTTCGTTTGGCGTGTATAAGTGCACGGTGAAGTGTATAACTCCGCGCATTAGGCATATCTGCTACTGAGAAAGGTCCCGAAATCGCCTTCGAACGCATAGCTACACTCAGCAGATGTATTCAGCATGGCAATAGACCCACTTAGGCATCGGAGAATGGTTTTCCCCCCGCTTATAGAGTCAGCAAAGGCCCAACACCTGTCCCAACGCCGACGCTACTGCACTGGCAGCGTCGGCAGAGGCCCACAACTTGGCACAGCAACGACGCTAAAACCGCCCAGCATCGTTACACGTCCAAGTTTTGGCCGCTAACGACGCTTAATGAACGCTTAGCGTCGGCAGCAGGTCACGCACTGGTTCTCCACCGACGGTAGCGCTCCTTAGCGAAGCCAGCCCGCCACTCTTTGGCACATCACCGACGCTTAGAACCTCCAGCGAAGCCAACCTGCCAGCGCATGGCACCCCAACACCGCTGAGAACACCCCCACCAGTGCACATAAAAAAGGCTGGTCATAGCGGTTGCGATGTAATCGCATCGTAATCGCGATGACCAGCCTCGGGGGTTGGGCTGCAACGCGCACCGATATGAATCAGATAATGATGCCGTTGCAGTGATCGACTTCATGCTGGATAATCTGCGCAGTCCAACCGGCGAAGGTGGCGTGGCGGGCGCGGAACCGACGGTCCTCGTAGTTGACCTCAATACGTCGATAACGCAGTGTGCGGCGTTCGCCGGTCAGGGACAGGCATCCTTCCTGGGTGTCGAAGGCACCGTCCGAAGCAGTGATCACGGGGTTGAGCATCACCGTGATACGCCCGCCAAGGTCTTCATCCACGAAGACGATGATGCGTTTGCCTACGCCGATCATGTTGGCGGCCAGGCCCACGCACCGTGAGCGGTTGGCCTCCAGCGTGTCTACGAGGTCTTCGATCACCTGCTCGTCGCCGGGTCCGGCCACTTCGGACGGCGTGCGCAAAAACGACCGCGAAGTCATAATAGGACGTTGCATGTTGGAATCACGCTTCTTCGTGCCAGTGGGGGTTCTGTCCGAAGGTGTGGCCTTCGGGGTTGTCCATCGCGGCGATATCGGCCATGTCCTGATCATCGAGTTCAAAAGCGGTCAGGTCGAGGTTCTGACGCTGGCGCTCCGGGTTCAAGGACTTCGGGATGGCCACGTCGCCGTACTGGAGGTGCCAGCGCAAAATGGCCTGGACCACGGAAATACCGTGCTTGGCGGCGATACGCTTCAGGTCTGGGTCGCGCAGCATCTGGTTGGCGCGGCCCAGCGGGCTCCATGCCTCGGTGATGATGCCGTGCGCGTTGTCGTAGGCCAGCTGTTCGCGCTGTTGGAAGTACGGGTGCAGCTCGACCTGGTTGACGGCCGGCGTCACACCCGTATCGCGAATGAGCAGGTCGATGTGGCCGGGCAGGAAGTTGCTGACGCCAATGTGCTTGACCAAGCCGCGTTCGCGAGCTTCGACCAGCGCTTCCCATGCCTCGACGAACTGGCCTTGGCTTGGGTTCGGCCAGTGAATCAGATAGAGATCAATGTAGTCGAGACCCATACGGCACACGCTCTCCTCAATGGTGAGCAGTGCCTCATCGTGAGCATGGTGGCGGCCGGGCAGCTTGGACGTGGCGATGATGTCTTCACGCGGCACGCCGGATTCGCGGATGGCGCGACCCACCACACCCTCGTTCTCATAGTTGAACGCAGAGTCGATGAGGCGGTAACCCTGATGGATGGCGAACTTGATGGCGTCCACGCCGGCTAGGCCGTTGACCTTGTACGTACCGAAGCCGGTGGCGGGCAGTTCGAGGCCGTCGTTGGCCTTGCGGATCGGAGTGACTGGTGGTTCAAGCATGATAGTTTCCCTGCTTCTCCCGTGATGGAATGTCGGTTCCATCATAAAGCCAACCAATCCGCCGCGGGCGTACTATTTGACTTCTCTCAATTCTGGCGGTCGGCGAGTGGAGAATCGGAACATGAGCGCGGCAAGAATCACGCCAAGCACGGCCATGCCGGTGAACACCATCATGCTGCGTGGGAACGCGGCCGTATACGAACCGGCCGCATCCGCCCCATCGTTCGCGGCGATGCCCCCCACATTGCCGGACAGCGCAACGAACACCACATCCATAATCACGGTGCCGGCGAAGCCGATAAGGATGAACTTGGGCGGGAAGTGGTTCTTCAGCATGCCGCCGATCACCGGGCCGATGGCCGGTGCGGCGCAGGTGACCAGGCTGACGATGCCGAGCATCGCGCCACGCTGTTCAAGTGGTGCCTTCTCCAGAATGATGTTGGTGATAAGCGGCAGGGAGATGCCGGTGCCGAGCGACATGACCAGTCGGGCGGCGAGCAGCATCGGGAAGTTGACCGCGAGTCAGCGTAGCGACGCCGAGGAATGCTGACGTCGCCCACGCGCGCGGTGCCGGTATCTTACCCATTCGCTCACGTTGGGTTTCGCCATTTCCGGGAGAAAAACAACAGTGCGGTGATTCCCATAACGAGAATCACCGCACTGTACTGTTTGCGATTATTTGCGCGTTGCTATCTGCGTCGCGCGCGTTATCTACGCACCGCCATCTGCGTCAGCGAAGAGCCAGATTGGCGGCACCGATGAGGCCGGCGTCCTGGCCAGCGACGGCGGCGACGATCTTGGCGTGGCCACGGTAGGCGCTGCCTTCCAGGAAACGCTGGTAGTTGTAGCGGGCCGGCTCCAGCAGAATGTCTCCAACGGCTACCACACCACCGCCGATGACGAACAAATCCGGATCAAGCACGGCGGAGACGGCAGCCATGGTGCGGCCAAGCCATTCGCCGATCTTGCCGAACGCATACAGGCCAAGCACGTCACCCTCCTGAGCGGCTTGGGACACCATCGGTCCCTCCAGCTTGGTGATGTCGCCACCGCACAGCTCCAGAAGACGTTTGGCGTCCTGAGGACGACGACGCACGGCGGACTTGGCGAAGTTCTCCAGCGAGGTTCCCGAAGTATAGCGCTCGGCGCAACCGCGCAGGCCGCAGCCGCAATGGTCTCCGTCCGGGACCATCGGCAGGTGGCCGAGCTCTGCGGCCATGCCGAAGGAGCCGCGGTAGAGCTGCCCATTGATCACGATGGCACCACCGAGGCCGGTGCCCACGGTCAGCGCGACCATGTTGGAGCTGCCCTGGCCGGCACCGTGCACGAATTCGCCCCAGCCGGCGCAGTTGGCATCGTTTTCGACGATGACCGGAACGGCATGGTCGATCAACGCACCGACATGCTCGGACAGATTGTAATTGATCCAGGCCGGAATGTTGGCGGAGAAGGTGAGCGTCTTGCGATCCGCGCTCACATTACCGGCCGCGGAGATGCCGATGGCCTCGATATCGGTGTGGCCAGCGGCGACGGCTTCGCGGTAGATCTCGGCGATATGCGTATTGATGGCGTCGGCGTCCATCGGCGTGGGGACGCGCCAACGCTGGATGATGCTGTCGTTTGCATCGCAGACGGCAGCGGCGATCTTGGTTCCGCCGATATCAATGGCGAGCGTGGTCATGGCTTACTCCTTGGAGACTTTCGTAACGTACGAGATAGCGAAAATAGTAGTGAGCCGCCATGACCTCCCACCGCGGATTTTCCATGGTTCGTCATGCGTCGCGAACATTCCGCCGATGCGCTTCCTCATGCATTTCACCCGCTGCAAATGGGTGTCCCCCTTAACGCCGACATTGGTGCGGACGGCGTGTCGGATCGGATGCGTTCACTTTCGCCGCCCTTGCGGATGGCATCGAAGAACGGCAGGAAACAAAAAAACTCCCGACATGCATCGGGAGTTTGGTGGCGACCCCGGCCGGACTTGAACCGGTGACCTCCGCCGTGACAGGGCGGCGCTCTAACCAACTGAGCTACGGGGCCGTGCGTGCCTCAACGAGGCACAAAAGGATATGTTACAGCATCATCGGATCACGACACGCCGTCTGGATGGCAAACCGACCGCAGGCGCGGTGGACGGTATGCGGGCCACACCGTTCGACCGCGCACGGCCGCACTCCCCATAAGACCGTAGCCGTCATGCGTCAACGCACGTTGTGCGACGACGCGGCACGACGCACGGCCACCGAGGCCAGCAAACCGATGAACAGCATGATGCCGGCGACCAGAAGCGTCCACTGACCGCCTTCGACGAACCCTGAAGTCATCGCATCGGCAATCTTCGGCGCCTCGTCGCCGAATCGGGCCGCCGGTCCATCACCGCTGCGGAACACGCCGATCACTCCACCCGCCGAACCACTGACCGCTTGGGCCAGACCGTCGCCGACCTTGGCGGGCAGCCCGAGGGATTCGAGCCGCGCCGGCAATGTTCCGTTGACGGCCATGGCCAACGACGCTCCGGAGATGGCCGAACCGACGGCGGTGCCGAGCTGTCGAACCGTGGACTGGGTGGCCGACCCTTCGCCGGACTGCATGATCGGCACTTCGGAGAGCACCACGCTGGTCAGCTGCGCGGAGGCGAAGCCCAGACCCAGACCGTACGCGGCCATGGGAACAAGCTGCCACCACACAGAGAACCCCACAGGCATAAGGACCGCGACCAGGGCGACGGCGATGATCTCGATCACAAGACCGAGTTGAATCACGCCGGCCGGGGTGAGCTTGGCGGCCATGACATGGGCCTGCGCACCTGCGACGATGGACCCCAAGCCCATCACGGCCAGCATCGCACCGGCCTGCAGCGTGTTGAGCCCGCGGGCGTTGATGAGGTACAGCGGCAGCATGAACACCAGCGCGAATTCGCCGGCGGCGATGGCCGCAGCCGCCAGATTGCCCCACGAGAACGTCCTGATACGAAACAGGGTCATGTCCAGCATGACCGGCCGACCGGCTTTGCCCCGCGCCGATTCGAAGAGGATGAAGACGGCCATCAGAAGCGCACCGGCGATCAGGCAGATCGGCACCGGCGACAACCAGTCACGATTCCAGCTCAACCCGCCGAGCTTCAACTGCGTTGAGGTCTGCTTCCACCAACCGTAGGTCTCGCCTTCGATAAGACCGAACACCAACAGGGCCGAGGTCAGGGCAGACAACACCACGCCCGGGATATCCACACCGACGCGACGGGATCGGGCATCCTGCGCGGCATCCGCGGCACCGGCGACCGAGGCGTTCCCACCGGTCTTCGGCACCAGGAAGATGGCCGACACAAAGACCGCGATGCCCAGCGGCAGGTTCACCAGGAAGATCCAACGCCATCCCAAGGTCTCGGTGAACACGCCACCGAGCAGCGGACCAAGCGCGGCGGCCGAACTCATCACCGCGCCCCAGACACCGAACGCCGCGGCGCGGTACTTGCCACGGAACAGGGCGGACACCGTGGACAGGGTATTCGGCATGATCATCGCGCCTCCGATGCCCTGCAGCACACGGGCGGCAAGCAGCATCCCCGCACCCTGCGAGGCGGCGGCGAGCGTCGAACTCGCCACGAAGATCACGGTACCGGCTTGAAACACCAGTTTGCGTCCTCTGGCGTCGCCCAACTTGCCGAAAGGCAGCAACAACGCGGCAAGCACGATGTTGTAGAGCGAGGTGACCCACTGGGCGTCGGTCAGGTTAATGCCGATGTCGTCGATGATGGTGGGGATGGAGACGTTGACGATCGAGCTGTCGAGCACGATCATGGCCAATCCCAGGGCCATCACCCACAGCGCGCCCCACGGCGGCGCCTGGGTGGGCAGCGGCGACGAGGCCGTCGGATTCGTTGAAGATGTCATAGTTGTCGAAGATGTCGGGGACGCATCGACTTGAGTCTGACGTTGGGATCGTGATGAACAGTCCATAACGGGGTTTCCTCTCATTGCCATGATCGAGGCGCCTGATGCGCTTATCCGCCGTTCACAGTACATCCGTGGCGCGGACCGTCTCACTGGATATCAAGGAACATTCCGGGCGTTCAGCCATGGGCGTAACCTCGGCGGATCGCCGCAACGGCACCGTCGGGGACGGCCGCGTCATGCTGGATCGCACCAGGCCGCAATCCAGCCCCCTACAAAAAAGACGGCGTGCATCCGCCGCATCGCGCCAACATCCGAAAACAGAAACCGATCACGCGCAACCCATCCGACGGCAACGGCAACGGCAACGGAATCATGGCGGAGCCAGGGACGGAATCAGCCGGCAAAGCAAAACTACGTTCTCGCATTGGCGAAATCTTCCTCGACGGAAGTGGCGGCTGACATCGACGCGGATGCACGATGCGTGCGCGCGATGCGCAACTGCGCTTCGTCGAGGGTCTCCAACCAACGCAGTTCGGCTTCGGTGATGAAGATGCGATGGTCAAGCACCAGTCGGGCGGCCAGATCATCACCGTCCGTCTGACGGCGTGCGCGAGTCACATCATGTAGGAGCTGTTGCATGGACACTCGCTGCCGTTGCACCAGCGTCGACACATCCACGCCTGGCGTGACTACCGCGAACGCCAGCTTCATCACCAGCTCGTCGCGGCCGCGCTGCTCGGGCAATACCGGAGTGCGCCACCATTGCGATACCTCAGCATGGCCGGCGGCGGTGAGCAGCCATGCCACCGGTGAATCGGAGCGGGAATCGGAATCGTCGGGAACGTCATGTTCCGAACCGTCGACTTGTTCGATCAAACCATCTCGATGCAGTCGCTGCAACGTGGTGGACACCTGCCCCATGTTCAACGGCCATATGCTTGATGTGGTGCGTTCGAACCGCCGCTTCAATTGGTACGCGCTTGCCGGTCCTTGTTCCAACAGCGCCATCAGTGCTTCCCGTATCGCCATGATGTTCCTTCGTCCTTCGTATATCATCCGATATCGTACGGTCGATCAATCCAAAGTTCGTCTGGTCAGCTTGCGCGACGGACGTGCGACCAGCCATGCCACGCCCAGGCCCATCGCAATAACGCCGATCAACAACGCGGCCTGCAGGCCCCAGCAGGGCACTGTGTCAAGCCATGCGCCGTCATAGCCGATGTGTCTGTACCAAGCCACATGAAATATCCCCAAGGCGAGTCCCGTAACCATGCCAGTCGGTGTTCCGGCCGCCAACATAATGGCGGCCTGCGCCAGCGTGAACCGTCGCAGGAAACCGGGGGATGCGCCCACGGCATGCATCGTGGCCAGATCACGGATGATTTGGATGCGCGCCAGCAGCAGCGAGATCACCGTGGCGGCTATCGCGAGCAGCATCAGCAATGCGAACGGCAGCAGCTCCGCAAGCATGCTTGAAGGATCGCCGGTACCCCAGCTGTAGCGGTAGGACTGACTGGTGCCATTCACCAGCGGCAGCCTGTCGTCAATGATCGATCGCAGTTTGTCCAGAGTGCTCCAGCCGGGGGCGTCGGTGAATTGCACCATATCGCCCACATACCTGAATGCGGTCAGTCCCAGGCTTTGGGCGGTTTCCTTGCTCATCGCCAGAGGGAAGAACCCATCCACCCAAACTCCCGGCCTGCTCGCCGACCCAGTGACCACATCGGGGGCCGAGGAACCGTCGGGATTGTGCGCACTATGGGAGATTTCCAAATCCACGGTGCCGTCCTTGCGCAGCGTCGCCGCGTTGCCGACCACCACGCCGCCCCGGTCGAGCATGTCCGCCGCCTTGTCGGCATTGGCAAATCCCGACAATCGCATCGCATCGCCGGACATGATCAGCACGGAGAAATCCGCGTTAATCATAGTCAAGCCTCGATACAACGGGCGATAGGAACGCGATGCTCCCACGCAGTATGGCTGGGCGTTCGGATTATGCGCCGAAGCCACGTCTTGCCCGCGATCAGGGTCGGAGCTCGTAATGCAATCCAATGGAGTCGCCAGTCTGGCAGCGGCATTCGGGAATCGGCGCATAAGCTCATTCGCCTCAGCGACATTCAACTTGTCGACGGTCTCCGGCGGCACTTCCGCCAGTGCATACACAGGCTGGTGCGCGGTGACGGGCAGATCATCACTGATGGCATTCAGCGCCGATCGCACCACCGCACGATCCACGGCATTGTCAATCGGAACCTCAGGGGACACCACCGCATGCGAATGGCCATGCACCACTTCCATGGCATTCGACCGATCATTGGCAATCAGTGAGCCGGTCATGGTAAGCGCGTATGAGGCGACCGCCACGCTCACGGCGATAGCGGCCGCGGCGGGGACGAATCGACGGTGATGCTCGCCGGCATCACGCAATCCCATCCGTACCGCCAGAGGCAGTGAGGTGCCGTGGCGTTCGCATGATTGCGCGATCAGACGAATCAACTGGATCAGGCCGGCGAACGAGAACACGATGGCTCCGATCAGCAGCAATTGCGCGCCGATTGCCTCGGCCGGCAGACTACCGTAGTCGGCATCACCGAATTCCGGCATGGGCATGGCAAGGCCGCCCATGGCACAGGCCACGGCCGCGCCAAGCAATGCCGCGGTGGAAATCGCCGTCACCGCACGATGCAACCGAGATTCACGGCGGTTGCGCTCGCCGTTGTCCGAGCGGTCTTTCAACGCGTCCACCACATTCATGCGGCTGACGCGATGCGCCGGCATCCATGTGGCGGCCAATCCGATCATCACTGCCGCTAACGCGGCCAAGGGCAGCATCGTCCACGGAATCATACTGGCGACCTCATGCACATAGGCGCCTTTCAGAGCCGGTGCGGCGGCATATGACAATCCGATGCCTGCGATGATACCGATCATGCCGCCTGATATGCCAATAAACAAGCCTTGGAAGCTCATCGTGCGTCGAAGATCCGCGCCGTCGGCACCGCATGCGGCGGTCAATCCCAATAAGCGACGAGACTGGTCGGCCGACACGGCGAACGCGGGGGTGATCAGGAATAGCGTCAGGGCAATCCCAAGAAAAGCCGTTACAGTGACGGATACCATTTGCATCAACTGCTGCTGCACGTCGATTTGACGCGGATATCGCTCTTCCGCATTCGGATAACCATCCGTCAGCACATGGCGCGAAACGGCGACCACCTGCAGCATGTTGAGCCGCTTGACCTGCGCCCACGTCAATGGCTCGCTGCCGACCAGCAGATAATGCGCATCCACCCCATTACCGCCATCCGCCTCGACCATGCCTTTGAGCCAGCCGGAATACGTCCATACGTCAAGCGTTGAGGTGACATCGGCGATGCCGCTGATGCGCCACGCGCGCCGCGAGTTCTGCAGCACCGCGCCAATGCGTCCGTTCGTACTGTACGCACCTTGAAATGGAGGCGCGGTGAGCGTCAATGTATCTCCGACATTCAGGTGCAGCTGCTCAGCGAGCGATGCGCTGATAACCGCCTGCGTGGCATCCTGCGGCGCGGCACCCTGTGCAACGGGAGGCATTAACAGTGGCAGCGCATCATGTTCGGTCTCGCGCAGCTTGGCTCGTACCGCGCCGTCGAGGTCGGCGCCGGAGGAGCCGGCGGAGTCAGTGGTATCGGCGCCGGCGGCATCAACCTGAATCTGATCGCCCGGCTGCAAGTCGCCGCCGGCGGTGGCGATTAGCGTTTCCGAATCCCAATACCGCAGCAGGGCGTCCTGGTCGGGCGTGATTGCGGCGATGTTCGCCGCGCTCGCGGGTTGTTGAGAGGGACTATCCACCCACAGCGAAGCCCCCTCGGGCGCCTGCATGAACGGCTGGCCTGTGTTGAGCACCGCGGTGGCGGTGAGCACCGCCTGCGCATTCCGAGGAATGGCGGCAAGGGCACGCTGACGGGAATTCGGCGTGCCTGTCAGCAGTGCCAGCCCCGCCACCAGCGCGGCGATAGGCAATGCGACCAACAATGTGGCGAATATGCTGCGCGCTTTGTGTCGCGTCATATCGCGCCAGGCAAGACGCGCGGCGACGCGGCGACGCGGAAAATTGAAGAGCATCGATATCACTGTTCCCCGGGATTGTTGCGAAAGTTCTGTTGCGAGCTGTTGCGCGCATCGCCGGCATCGTCATCATCTTCACCATCGCAGGTGAACAGTTCGTCAAAGTCGGTCGCTCCTGTCTCGTCGGTGATGCGACCGTCGCGAATGAACACCGTACGATCGGCCCAAGCGGCAAAGCGAGGTTCATGCGTGACCATCAGCACGGCACAGCCCGCGTCGGCACGGCTGCGCAGTACCTCCATGACCTTCGTGCCGGCAGCGGAATCCAATGCGCCGGTCGGCTCGTCGGCCAGCAGCAGGCGGCGTCGGCCCACCAAAGCTCGGGCGATGGCCACACGCTGCGCCTGACCTCCCGACATGTCCTCAGGCCGACGGAGCGCCAGTTCAGCGACTCCCGTCTCTCGCAGGGCCTCCAATGCGGCCTTACGCGCCTTGCGGATCGGCCAGCCGTCCAGTTCCAACGGGAACGAGACGTTCTCGATGGCGTTCAACGACGGCAGCAGATTGAAATCCTGAAACACGTAGCCAATCGACCGCCGTCGAATCGCGGCACGCCGGGCAACGTTCAGCGAAGCGAGATCGCGGCCCTCGACCAGCACTTTGCCTGAAGACGGCGTGTCCAATCCCCCGGCAAGGTTGAGCAACGTGGACTTGCCCGAACCGGACGGTCCCATTACGGCCACGAACTCCCCGGAGCGAAGTATTAGATTCGCATGACTGAGAGCGACGACCCTGCGCGCGCCGTCGCCATGCGTACGTGTCGCGTCGACGATCGTCAATATCGCCTGTCCACCGGTGTCAAGGCAGGTAAGGCTCGGCATTGCGCGGTTGATTGCGGCGGCCATGAGCACCTCTTCTCGATATGGTTACTGAGTAATGTAATGCTGATGTTACTCAGTAACTACATCAACGTCAAGGTGATCCACCGGTGAATCATGATCGGTTCGGAGCGTCAACGCCACGTCGGCGGACGGCGGTTCAAGACAGTGCGGCGGGCTCTGGAGTCCCGTATCGCAGAGCCAGGCACTTCTTTTTCTCCGGGAGTCAGCAATGAACGAGCTGGACGCCATGGTCGACGAATCTGGCAGATGGGGCAAACTGTCCAAGTACCACCTCATCACCCTGATGTTCCACGACCAGCCCAAGCCGGTCAATCCCCACATCGAACGCTACGAACAACACCTCGCGGATGTCTCCCTGCCCGACATCCCTTTCCATGCCGGCCCGCTGTTCAACGGCCACGACGATTACGAGATCCCGTCCACGACCGACCACAAACGTCTCTTCATCGCATTTTTCACGTTGGCGAGGAACCCGCCATTCACGTATGTGACGTTCGCGCACCGCAGAAGCGAGTTCGATGGGGACAAGAGCCGTTTCGAAGCCCAACTGAAACGAGATCTGGCGGCTGCTGACGCCGATGGCGACGAGGACGCTCACGTTCTCCACGTGCCCGCCCCAGGATCGCTTGCGCCACACGCCGTCCACGAACACATACGGGCACTCGGATTCCAACGGGCGTTTCCGCCACTCGTCGATCCCCTTGTAGATCTTCTTGAGTCTGTCGCTCAATGTCCGGGACGGCATCCGCTCGCCCCACAGCAGCCGGCCGGTGGTCCACCCCGCGTGTGCCCACGCCCGCGAGGCACATCTCCATCAGCGCCTCCTCGACGCCGGATTCACGCCTCCGGCAGCGCTCGATCACCGCCGACCCGAACAGGGCGTCGTCGAACCGTATGATCTTATCGGACATGGCTTCCGGCCTTCTTTCCAATCGCGGTTTTCATGTGCAAGCGACTGAAAATCGTACCAAAGCCGGGCCATGTCCTTTTCATCGGAACCCACAACCGAATCTGCGCAAGAAGACGGGCGTTATCTTAGATTTTTTCGGGTACATATATAAATCACTCTAAAGAAGGTTTTTAGCAAGTCTTACACGCGTTCTTCCGCCTGGAAATAAGCGATATTTTTGAGAACGAAATACACGCAGGGAAACGCCACGCCGTTACCCCACATCTTGTATTCTGCCGAATCAGTGTGAGGATTTTTAAGCCATTTGATTATCTGATTTTTACTTTTCGGCTTAGTAGCTTTTTGTTACCAGAACAGTCCATAATTAAATTGGATACAATTAAGTGTAAACGGTGCCACCAAAATTGAAGAGAGTTATCATGATAGCTTGTAATATGTTATAATTGTTCCGAGTTTTACTATCGTCGGTGGTTGATAGCTTATTATCTGGAGCATTGACGATGAGAGCCGTTCTTCAGTCATGAATCGTCGTTACACGATCGACAGCGGACAACTGTTAGCTAATTATTGTTAATTGCTACACCAAGCCAATTTCTCACAATTCCTCCTGGATATTCACCTCTTGGAAGATCGTATGGCGTAGGACCGTTGCAAATTTTAAATCCTGCACGTTCTAGTAAATCACATACATCAGTAAACGATAAATATACTTTTGACGGGGAATGTAAGTTGTATCCAACTATCAAACTCCCCATTTCGGTTATCGCATAGTTAACCCATTTAGGCCATAAATCTGTTCCAATAGCAGGTAGCTGGAACAAAAGAATTCCGCTAGGCCTAAGCCGCCGTCTAAGTATTTTAAATCGCTGAAGGCTCTCTTCAAAACTACCATATACTAGGGCTCTACTACATATCACATAATCAAATTCTGGTATATAAGAGAAAGCTTGGTCACAGCTAAGAGCCTCAAATCGATCAGAATATTGTGGCAAATACTTTTGGGCTCTTTGTATATTGAAATTAGATACGTCGCATGCATATAAGTTCCATCCCTCTGAGAGGAGTGGAAACGCATTCCTTCCGTTTCCGCATCCTACGTAGAGTCCTTTGTCCAAAGGAGAAGAAAACAGTCTTACATAATCACAGATTGGAAGAGGCGAATTGTGCGAATTATGATTTTCTACCAATGAGGTATCCACGATTGTTATGCTTTTATTCGGATTTTCTAGGTAGCGCAGCAGCGAGCGTAATGGCAATACCCATAGCAGCAGGAAGCACACAATTAGCGGCAGTAATCGTGCTAGCAAAGAGTGATGGCCCTACAATATTCTGGAATTGCCCACCAAGATTAATAGCGCTTAAGTCAGTAGTCAGATAATCTTTTCTGCTCAGCAATGCCATATACATGGTAATACCTGCGGTGCTGAGCAGTTCAGCGATAATCTGCAGCATGGCAAGCAACATAACCAGTGCCATGAAGGGAAAATCATGTGACAGGAAAGGTATGCAGGCGACAGCAATAAATGCAATTGCCTGCAGTAGTCCACTGCAGCGCCAAGCCAGCGCATAATTATGTGCTTTCGTGGCCCAATGGTTGACAGGACCTTGGGCTAGTGCAATAACTACCGTATTGGCAACGAATATGGCTGGCGCCTGCCATGTGTCGGTAGGCGCGTAATGAATAATCAGTAATGGTAGATACACATTGAGCAGTGTACGATGAAACGAGAACAGGAAATTTTCGATAATCAGCCGAGAACGAGACCTTGAAGTTAGTGCAGTGCGAAAAACCGTCCACGAAGTTAGCGGTGAACGTTTCACCTTTGCAGCGGTTACATTGCAACCTTTGAGCGCTCTGCGATATAGCACAACTACGACAACGAACGAGAGTGAATTTGCTGCCACTATGATCACATTCCCGTACTGGATAAGCAGCATCATTGTGCTTAGTGCCGCGCCAAGCGCGTAACCGACATTCGTCGGTAATGCCATGCGACCCAAGAGTATTGTGGCTTGCTCTCGGCTCAGCGGTGCGATAATCAGTCCTCGTGTAAGCGATGCTGCTGAGCGGTCGATAATACCGAACAGCGTCATATAGACAAGAAATGCAGCATCACCAGAGATAATAAGCCATCCAAGCATTCCTACCGCTCGTAGCAAATACGAGTAAGTGAAAACGCGCAACCCTCCGATACGGTCGGCGAGATACGCAGCAGGCATCGAAGCAATCATGCCAGAAACAGCTGAAAAGGTCAGTCCAAGACCAATAATGCCTGCAGAAACATGATTATATGAAGAAAAAATTACCGCCGCAGCGCTGACAAACGAGCCCGTACCAAACGCATCAATACCAGAAGCCAATAAAGCAGCACGTTGCAGCCGTTGTTCAATAGAATTCATTTACCTGCTCCACAAGAAGGACAATTAATCATGATTCGACAAAGTCGACGAGGCTTTTGTCTAGATTCATCAATTAGGGTCCTTGTCAGGCCTTCATCTTGTAGAGCTACATGCTTTACAACATCTGCGACTGTGTTACCATTTGCCAAATCGTAGCACATTGAACCAGTTCCCAGACGGCCTTCGGCAATACCATGTAACTTGACGTCTACCATAACAACTCCCTTCTTCACCTAGCTGGTTATTATTCCCCGCAATGGTATTCCGTCAATTGTTACTTGTATTTCACATTTGTTAAATGATAGTGCCCACTTCTTTGCGCAGATTGGCTGTTGGCCAGCTGTTGGAGTCGGGGAAGCCGCCCACGACCCGGGTGCGCCGGCGGATCTCCTTGTTCAATCGCTCGATCATGTTGTCCGTGCGCAGCTTGATCCTATGGTTCGCGGGGAACCCCGGCAGGAGGCAGGCGGCGGCCTGGCCGACGCCCTCGCGCAGGCGGTTCGCGGCCGCCTTGAGCTTGCGTTCCTCCATTTCGCCCGCGACCGTCCCCGCCTTGGCCATGGCGGATTCGCGGTTTTCATGTGTAAGCGACTGAAAAGCGTACCAAAGCCGGGCCATGTCCTTTTCATCGGAACCCACAACCGAATCTGCGCAAGAAGACGGGCGTTATCCTGGCTGACTACCTGCTGACGCATCTCGACCGATTTCAGTCGTACGACACCATCAAGATCCACTATGACAACGGACAGCAGGTCGTCACCAACGCATTGTAGGCCTCCGTCAGCTACACGCTCGCCAAGGAGGCAGTCGTCTATCGCAAGGCCGACCCCAAGGATTATCGTCTCGAGCAGACCGCCGACCTCATGTGCACCATCGAACCGACCGCACTGAAATTCAAAGCCGGGGAAAGCGCCAAAACCGACCACAAGATGCGGCGACCGGCGCACGTTCAGACAGAATTATCCGAAGATATTGCGACGCAAACTAGCCGCATGACCAAACTGCCACCAAATGTACTTACAGGAGATCCCCCGTTGCGGTATGACGATGGGATATGGGATAATCCACAAGGTGCTTTTGCTTGGGACCGAGGCGCCGCGATGACACGGAAATCCAGGGACGGGCGGCATCAAACGGGTCGTTCGGAACCCCCCGAAACCGGACGCATCGTTCCACAGTGTGTCATCACGGAATCCAAGCCCGGCAAAACGTTGAAATTGCAACGATAAGACAGGATAAGACACTTATATGGCAGAATTCGTATTTCAGATGATCAAGGCCCGCAAGTCTTACGGCGACCGCGTGATTCTCGATGACGTGACCCTGAGCTTCCTGCCCGGCGCGAAGATCGGCGTCGTGGGCCCGAACGGCATGGGTAAGTCCACCCTGCTGAAGATTATGGCCGGCCTGGAGACCGTGAGCAACGGCGAAGCCAGTCTGACCCCGGGCTTCACGGTCGGCATCCTGCAGCAGGAGCCGCCGCTGGATGACACCAAGACCGTGGGCGAGAACATCAAGATGGCGTTCGGCCCGATTGCCGAGAAGGTCGCCCGATTCAACGAGATCGGTGAAGAAATGGCCAACCCGGACGCCGACTTCGACGCGCTGATGGAAGAAATGGGCAAGCTGCAGACCGAGATCGACGCCGCCGACGGCTGGGACCTCGACTCCCAGCTTGAGCAGGCGATGGACGCCCTGCAGTGCCCCGATCCGGACACCCCGGTCAACGTGTGCTCCGGTGGCGAGCGCCGCCGTGTGGCCCTGTGCAAGCTGCTGCTTGAGGCCCCGGACCTGCTGCTGCTCGACGAGCCCACCAACCACCTGGACGCCGAGTCCATCCTGTGGCTGGAACAGTTCCTGCACCAGTACAAGGGCGCGGTCATTGCCGTCACCCACGATCGTTACTTCATGGACAATGTGGCCGAATGGATCTGCGAGGTCGACCGCGGCCACCTGTACCCGTACAAGGGCAACTACTCCACCTACTTGGAGACCAAGGCCAAGCGTCTGGAGATCCAGGGCGCCAAGGACGCCAAGCTCGCCAAGCGACTGAAGAACGAGCTCGACTGGGTGCGCTCCTCCCCCAAGGCCCGCCAAGCCAAGAACAAGGCCCGCCTGGAACGTTACGACCAGATGGAGAACGAGGCACGCAACAACAAGAAGCTCGACTTCTCCGAGATTCAGATTCCGGCCGGCCCGCGCCTGGGCTCCACCGTGCTGGAAGCCAAGCATATCCATAAGGCGTTCGGCGATCGCGTGCTCATCAACGACCTGTCCTTCACGCTGCCGCGCAACGGCATCGTCGGTGTGATCGGCCCGAACGGCGTGGGCAAGTCCACATTGTTCAAGACCATCGTCGGACTCGAACCGCTGACCAGCGGCGAACTGAAGATCGGCGATACCGTCAAGATCAGCTACGTGGATCAGAACCGTGAGGGCCTGGACCCGAACAAGAACCTGTGGGAAGCCGTGTCCGACGGCCTCGACTTCATCGAGGTGGCCGGTGTGGAGGTGCCGACCCGCGCCTATGTGGCCAGCTTCGGCTTCAAGGGCGCCGATCAGCAGAAGCTGACCGGTGTGCTGTCCGGTGGTGAGCGCAACCGTCTGAACCTGGCCCTGACCCTGAAGCAGGGCGGCAACCTGCTGCTGCTCGACGAGCCCACCAACGATCTGGACGTCGAGACCTTGGAATCCCTCGAAAACGCACTGCTCGAGTTCCCGGGCTGCGCTGTGGTGATCTCCCACGACCGTTGGTTCCTCGACCGTGTCGCCACGCATATCCTCGCGTGGGAAGGCGACGACGACAATCCGGCCAAGTGGTACTGGTTCGAAGGCAACTTCCAGGCCTACCAGGAGAACAAGGTGGCCCGACTCGGTGAGGATGCGGCCCGCCCGCACCGCCTGCACAAGAAGCTTGTGCGCGGCTGAGATACGCCGGCATTAGTGCCACAACGCGCTTTATACGTCGAAAGCCGTCCCTCAGGGGCGGCTTTCCCATAATTGCCCCCATGACTGCCCCGCCCCGCATCCCATAAAATCCCACAGTCACCTACGGCAACGCACCGGCAACACACCGGCAGTGCAGCAGCAACGTAGCGGCAACGCACCGCATAACCAACCGTTTACCTTCCAAACAGTCTCGTTACATTTCGCTCCCGGAACTCTTAACCCCCACCGGATAGACTGCCAACCATAGGTTGGAATACGATAACCGAATATCGAACACAGCAGAACAGGAATCGAGGAACGCCATGGCTCAGGCAACCACCGTAACTCCATTGGACCATCTGGTGAAGGTGCTGAAGTTGGGCGAGCCTTCCGCTTACCGCAATCACACATACATCAATGGCGAGAGTATGTACTTCCCTACCGGCCGCGTCTACGGTGGCCAGGTCATCGCCCAGTCGGTGATCGCCGCGTCCAAAACAGTGGGCCCTTCACGCCTGCCGCATTCGGTACATGGCTATTTCATTGCCGCCGGCGATATTCGTCAAGACCTGCTGTTTGACGTCGAGAACCTTCGCGACGGCCGCTCGTTCTCCGCTCGTCGGGTCAACGTCACCCAAGCCGAGGGGTCGATTCTCACGGCCATCGCCTCCTTCCAGGAGACCGGTCAGGAGGGTGTGGAATTTGCCGATCCGATGCCGGAAAACCTGCCCGATCCCGAGACGCTGGTTTCCGCCAAGGAGCTCATGCGCCCGTATGCCGCACAGTCGCCGTTCGCCAATTACTATGCCGAGAAATCGCCGTTCGATATCCGCCACGTGACGCCGACCGTGATGCTGCGCGCGGACAAGGATTCCGCCGAGCATGATTCCGGCAAGCAGATGGTGTGGATGAAGGCCGATGGCCACGTCGATGTGCCGCAGGTCATGCATCGTGCGATGCTGGCACTCGGCTGCGATCAGGTGATGATGGAACCGGTGCTGCGCCGCGCCGGACTGTCGATTTCCACACCGGGCATTTCCTATGCGTCCATCGACCATTCGATGTGGTGGTATCAGGATATCGATATCAACGAATGGCATTTGTATGTGCAGGATACGCCTATCGCTGCGCACGGACGCGGACTCGGCATCGCCAAAGTGTATGCGCAGAATGGCGACTTGGTGGCGGCCATCGCTCAGGAAGCTATGGTTCGCGTGCCGCAGGAATAGTGGTAATCGGCTTGGCCGATGGTGTGGTTTTTTCTTCTCTCCCCCAGTCGGCTACGCCTACGGCCCCCTCGTCAGAGGGGGCTTATCACGGATTATCTTTTGTAGGCCTGGGCTATGTCGCTACGGCGCTTGGCTTCCTTGATTTTCGGGTTTTCGGGGCCTTCGTTCGGCGGTAGCTGGCACAACCATTCGCCGATAATGCCGATGATCATGTCGGCGATGCACACCACGGCCGCGATTGCGCACTCGGTGACGGCGTGTGCATAAAAATCCGCCTCAATATGGCTCAGGCTCATCACAATCTGACCGCCATACCAGCCGGCAAGCGTTGCGCCCGCCAATCCCAGTGCCTTAGACAGCACCAGCGTATACACCGCGATAGTGGGATTGATGAAGCTATGCGGACGCTTCTTGGGGTCGGTATTCGCGTATTTATGCACTTGCAGGGCCAAGATCAGCACGATAACGCCCAGCACGGCCAGCAATCCGGTCACAATCCGAGGCGCACCAATCAGCGACAGTCCCGAGCTCTCGCCGTAGGAGGCCAGACCGATACCCGCCAACAGGCCCAGCACGGCACCGATCACATACTGCCACCATGCTGTTCGCCGTGTTTTCATGTCCGGCCTCCTTATCGTTGCGTTGCTGTTTGCTGTTTGCGAACGGCCCTCGCTCCTGGGCTGCTCATCTTGATTTGGTTTTCGTCACTGCCGTGCCTGGCTGTTCGAGGTCAGATACCGGTCCGTCACCGTCTGGTTTCTAGCCTACCGTTCGTAACTGGTTCTGCCATCAGCTCAACTGTTCGACAGTATCCAGTTGTCCGATAGCAATCCGACCTGTCCGGCATCCGGTGCCATGGCCAAAAGGAAGGCCACCGGGTCGCCGCCCAGAGTAGCATTCGGGTCCATATCCAGCCAAGGTGCCAATACCGACGCATGGTTACGGGCCGACGGCCAAGGAATGCTGCAGTTGGGCTCGTCGGAAGTCACGCCCTCCATGTCAACAAGGTCAAGGTCGACTGCCAGATCATGAACGCTTTCGATGCTGCCCAATACGGCAATCAGGTCGGCGGGCGGCAACTTGGTTTCGATTTGGATGACCGCGCTCATCGCGTCCGGGCCGTCGAAATGGCTGACATGGTAGAGCGGCGAAATGCCCTGTACCTGATTGCCAGGAACACTGTCGATGGAAACGATGGTTTCACGGAACAGCCGTTCGGCATCCTGCGAGGTAGAATCCAGCGAAATAATCGCCTTGCGTGAGACGGGTGCCGACTCCGACGCGGATTCTTGCTTGACTGCATGCCCGCCGAGCATCCAGTCTTCGCTCTCGAGCTGCACGGCGTTACGGTCCGGCGCAGTGGCCAGCAAATCGGCCACAGGCCCCTTATGGGCTCCGGCGAGTTTGGCGTTCGGATTCAATGCCAACCAAGGAGCCAGCACAAACGCACGCTGCCAAGCACGCGGATGGGGCAATGCCAGATCCGGATCCGCGCTGGTGATGCCATCAAAGTCGATAATGTCCAAGTCCAACGGCCTGGAATCCCAATGATTCTCACGAATTCGCCCATGGTTCGCCTCGATGCTTTGCAACGCGGCGAGCAATTCGTGGCTGCCCATTGTGGTTTCAAGCTCCACCACGGCGTTCAGGAAATCCGGCGTACCGTCAGCCATGCCCCACGCGGCCGTGCGGTAAAGCGGCGAAATACCGGTCACCTGTGTGCCGAGCAGCGCGTCAATCTCCCGAACGGCGGCTCGCAAGGTGGATTCCACCTCGCCCACATTGCCGCCCAAGGCCACCACCGCGTTATGGATGGCATGCTCTTCAGCAGTGCGTCCATTATCGGTGGCACGCACGCGCGAGATGGAGACCGATACATCTGCAAAAGCCACGACGATGGGCGCATGAGGCTTGTGCACGGTGACGTCGATGGAGGCGACGGCCGGCGCATCGGCAAGGATCTTATCCGCGATACGTTGGGCCAGACGCTCGATCAGGTCCACATGAGGGCCTTCGATGACAGCCGCGATATCCTTGGCCACACGGCCGTAATCGATGGTGTCGTTGAGATCGTCGGATTGACCGGCGGCGGCCAGATCAAGGTGCAGGGTGACGTCCACGACGAAGGTTTGTGGCCGTTCGTGTTCAAAGGCGAGCACACCGTGGGTGCCGTTGGCATGTACGCCGGTAAGTGTGATGGTGTCCATTGGTAAGGCTTTCTGCTCAAATGCTCTCCTCAGTCGCCTTCGGCGCCAGCTCCCCTCGCCCGAGGGGAGCCAAGGCCTAGAAGCAACCAAAACAGGGAGCCAGGGGAATCATGCGTATTCGCGCCAGGTGTTGCCGGCGATGACGGCGGCGCGGCTTTTGGCCACGTCGTGTACGCGCACGGCCCATGCTCCATGTTCGGCGGACAGGGCGGACAAGGCTGCGGTCACGTCATCGCGCTGGGCCATGATCGGCCCATCAGCACCGGCAGCGCCCGCCTCGGTAAGCATCGCCGAGATGAAGCGTTTGCGGGACTGGCCGATCAGCACCGGATATCCAGTGGCGCGGAAGGTCTCGAGTCCGGTCAGCAGCGGCAGGTTGTGCTCGATGCCAGGCTTGGAGAAGCCCAGGCCCGGGTCGATGATAATGCGCTCAGGCTTTACGCCGGCGGCCAGCACACCGTCGACTTGGCGCATGAGTTCGTCGTGCACGTCGGTCAATACACCGTGCTCGTAGACGGAGGTGTCTTGATCGGGGTTCGCGCCCTTGGAGCCGGCGAGCCAACCGCGCCAATGCTGCACGATGTACAGGCAGTCGTGGTCGGCGACCACATGCGGCAGTTCGGCATCCAGCGTGCCACCGGAGACGTCGTTGATGATCTGGGCGCCCTCGCTCAGCGCAGCGGCGGCCACGGATGCGCGCGTGGTGTCGATGGACAGTATGGCACCGGCCGGAATCAATGTCTTGACGGCACCGGTGATGCGGGCCAGTTCGTCGGCCTCGGACACACGCTTGGCGCCGGGGCGCGTGGATTCGGCGCCGATGTCGATGATGGCCGCGCCGGCGGCCATCATGTCGCGCCCGTGTTGGGCCGCCTTGGCCGGGTCCAGCCACAGGCCGCCGTCCGAGGACGAGTCCTCGGTGATGTTGAGCACACCCATCACCATGGTGTGCGTTGTGTCATGCAACGCCTGCAAATCATGCAACGCCTGCAAATCAGTCATAGGTTATCTCCCCTTCGTTGTTTCCCTTCGCTCCCCTCAGAGAGGGGAGCCTAGGTTGCGTCACTTGTCAAGAATCAAGCTCATGGCTTCGGCCCGGGTGGCCGGATTGCGCAGCATGCCGCGCACCGCAGAGGTCACCGTGCGGGCGGAAGACTTCTTGATGCCGCGCATCGACATGCACAGGTGCTCGCATTCGGTCACCACAATCACGCCACGTGCGCCCGCGTACTCGACCAGCGCGTCGGCGATCTGCTGGGTCAGTCGCTCCTGCACCTGCGGCCGGCGAGCATACACCTCGACCAGTCGGGCGAGCTTGCTCAGCCCCATCACCCCGTCCTTGGCGGGAATATAGCCCACATGGGCCACGCCGTGGAACGGCAGCAGGTGATGCTCGCACACCGAATACAGTTCGATGTCCTTGACCAGCACCAGCTCGTCGGTATCCACGTCGAAGTGCTTTTCCAGCACGTCGGCCGGGGATGCCTGCAGGCCGGCGAACAGCTCGCGGCACGCGCGGGCGATACGGTCAGGCGTTTCCACCAGTCCCTCGCGCTCGGGATCCTCGCCAATCGACTTCAGGAACAGGCGTACGGCTTCGCGCACGCCTTCCTCGTCGTATGTGCGTTTCTCCCGCTGGCAAGACTCTATATATTCGTTCATCTCATCTCTCCCTTGTCATTGTCCACAACGACGTCGGCCCGGCCTGCGTACGTGAGAAACCACATGAACAGGTCGGGCCGAATCGTCATCGTGTCTACTCTTCCGGCTTCATGCCGACCGAGCGCTTGAGGCTTTCGGGAATCTCCACCGGCGGCTTGTCCGAGTCGGGGCGGCGGTCGTTGGACAGCCACACCGGGCGGACCGGCGCCTTCTTGATCGGCGCGAAGATCTCCGCAAGCTCCTTCTCGTTCAGAGTTTCCTTGACCAGCAGCTGGCGGACCAGCTCGTCGAGGATATCGCGGTTGTCGTTGATGATGGTCCACGCCTCGGTGTGGGCGGTTTCCACCAGCTTCAGCACCTCGTCATCAATCACTTCGGCGGTGCGGTCGGAGTATTTGCGCGGCTGCAGACCGTCCATCACGGTGGTCTGATCGTCGTCGGAACCCCACTTGATGGCGCCGAGCTTGTCGGAGAAGCCGTATTCGATCACCATCGTACGGGCGATGCTCGTAGCCTTTTCTATATCGTTCGAGGCACCGGTGGTCGGGTCGTGGAAGACGATTTCCTCGGCGGTGCGACCGCCCATCGCGTAGGCCATCTGGTCGAGCAGCTGGTTGCGCGACTGCGAGTAGCGGTCGGAGGTCGGCATGACGGCGGTGTAGCCGAGGGCGCGGCCTCGCGGCAGAATCGTCACCTTGGTCACCGGATCGGTGTTGTTCAGGGCGGCGGCCACCAGCGCATGACCACCCTCGTGGTATGCGGTGTTGCGCAGCTCTTCCAGAGCCATGCCCTTGGACTTGCGCTTCGGTCCGGCCTGAACACGGTCGATGGCCTCGTCGATGGCGCGGTTGTCAATCAACTGGGCACCGGCACGGGCGCACAGCAGGGCGGCTTCGTTGAGCACGTTGGCCAAATCGGCACCGGTGAAGCCCGGCGTGCGCACGGCGACCATGTGCAGGTCGACGTCCGGCACGAACGGCTTGCCCTTGGCATGCACCCTCAGAATCGCCTCACGGCCTTCCAGATCGGGGGCCGCCACGCCCACCTGCCGGTCGAATCGGCCCGGACGCAGCAGGGCGGGGTCGAGCACGTCGGGACGGTTGGTGGCGGCGATGATGATGAGGTTGGTGTCGTTGTCGAAGCCGTCCATCTCGACGAGCAGCTGGTTCAGCGTCTGCTCGCGCTCGTCGTGGCCACCGCCCATGCCGGAACCGCGCTTGCGGCCCACGGCATCGATCTCGTCGATGAAGATGATGGCGGGGGCGTTCTTCTTGGCCTCATCGAACAGGTCGCGCACACGGGAGGCACCGAGACCCACGAACATTTCGACGAAGTCGGAGCCGGCCATCGAGTAGAACGGCACGCCGGCCTCGCCTGCGATGGCTCGGGCCAGCAACGTCTTACCGGTGCCGGGAGGGCCGTACAGCAGCACACCGCGCGGTATGCGCGCACCCAGCGCCTTGTACTTGGACGGATCCTTGAGGAAGTCCTTGATCTCCTCGACTTCGGCCACGGCCTCGTCTTCACCGGCCACATCGGCGAACTTGGTGGTGGGGGTCTGGCCGTCGAGCAGCTTGCCGCTGTTTTTCTTGCCACCCATGCCGAGCATGCCGCCGGCACCGCCCATGCGACTCATCAGGAACCAGAACAGGGCGAAGAAGATGATGAACGGCAGGATCGAGGTGATGAGGTAGCTCATCATGCTGGTCTGCTCGATATTCGAGGTCCAGCCCTTTTCGAGATCACCGTTCTCCACAGCCTTGGCCACCTGTGCGCCCTGCGCGAAGGTGTAGTAGAACTGCACGTTCTTGCCGTAGTTGGTCACCTTGCCGGTGTCGGCATTCTTCTTGGTGTAGTCGTTCTTCAGCTTAAGGCGGACGACCTGCTTGTTGTCCGTAATCTCGGCGTACGTGGCCTTGCCCTGATTGATCAGCGCGAAACCATCTTTGGTGTCGATGGTTTTGGTGCCACCGCCGGCGAACATCTGGAACATCAGCACGACCATGACCACGAGCACGGCACCCCATAGCCAAGGGGACTGCCATATCGGGCGGTTCTCGTTGTTGTTGCCTTTGCCATTGTTCCCGTTATTGCCACGGTTGAACGGGTTGGTGAACGGGTTGCCGTTGTTACGGTTGTTGTTCGGGTTCGGATTATTGCCGTTACCCGGCCCTTGCGGGAAGCTCATGCTTGCACTCCTTGGTAGACGGACGGCTTGAGGACCGCGATCGAATCGAGGTTGCGGTAGCGTTCGTCAAAGTCGAGGCCGAAGCCGACGACGAACTCGTCCGGAATCTCATAGCCGGCGTACTTCACATCAACGTCCACCTCTCGGCGGGAGGGCTTGCTCAGCAAAGCGAAGACCTCCACGGAAGCGGCACCACGACGTTTCAGTTCTGCGACCAGCCACGCGAGCGTGTGTCCTGAATCAACAATATCCTCCACAATCAAGATGTGCCGTCCGCGAACATCGGCGGACAAATCCTGCCTGACTGTGACCTCACCGCTCGACACTGTGCCCGAGCCATAGCTCGACAGGCTCATGAAGTCGATCTGTACAGGAATGCTCATGGCCTGGGTGAATGCGACCAGCGTATTCACGGCCCCTTTCAGCACCGCAACGAGCAGCGGATTCTTATCGCGGTAATCCTCGCTCGCGAGAGCGGCCATCTCGTGGATCTTGGCATCGATCTGTTCTTTGCTGACCAGCTCGTGGTCAATATCTTCCTCAACGTCAGCGATTCGCATGCGCACCATCTTGGCACACGCGAATGACGTGTTTCTTGCGATTGGCTGAATAACCTCTGGGAAGTGAGACGCCGCCTTGGCCATGCCAATCGACGACCAGCCGGTCGATGGCGGCAATCTGGGCGGCACTGGCGTTCACACCGGCTTGGCTCAGCGCGTGAGCGATGACCCGCAACCGAATCGCCTCTGGCTCACGTGCAATACGTCTGACGCTGATCATCAGGCCGACACCATGGCTCGAATCATTGGTATCGTCTGCAGCACAGGCTCGTGGCGTATCGGTCGATACCGCTGCCGACGATGCCGGCCGGTCAACTGCCGTAACCGCCTCCCCCATCACCTCGTCGGATCGCTGATCCAGATACTCCTTATCCATTCTGGCCAACCGTGCGCTTTCAGCGAAATGGCGGGCGACATTGAATCCAGCGAATCGCTCGATGGCCGGCAGCAGGTCATGGCGCACCCGCGAGCGCAACGGATAGTCGTTCGGTAACTCGCCGTCTACCGCATCGCCATTGGTGGGGTCATCCCAATATTCCACACCTAAGTCTTCACAGATGCCGGTGGTTTCGGCTCGAGTAAGGGTAAGCAGCGGCCGCGCAAAAGTCACGCCACTGCGTGTGAAGACCTGCGGCATGCCGGCCAACGCATCCACGCCACGGCTGCGCAGCAGTCCGATCAATACGGTTTCCGCCTGATCGTCCATAGTGTGGGCCAACAGCACGGCAATGGCACCTGATTCACGCGCCGCGGCGCACAGCTCGTTGTACCGGGCCTGCCGCGCGGCCGCTTCGAGGCCCTCACCGCGTGCCTGCACGGTTGCGTTGCGCACGATGACCGGGCCCAGTCCCAACGCACGGCAACGATTCGCAGCCTCGCCGGCGACCTGTTCGGAACCCTCCTGCAAGCCGTGATCCACAATCACGGCACCGCAACGCACGCCCATGGACGTGCATACGATATGGCTCACCGCGGCCAGTGCCATCGAATCGCGCCCGCCTGAACAGGCCACGAGCACGAGCGGCGCATCGGCGGCAACGGCATGGTCCCCATGCTGCGCGAATTCGGGAGCCTGCACATCGCATAGTTCCACAGCGCTCAGCGTTGCGCGGACCGCGCCTACGGCCTTGCGCAATCGTGCGGAATATGCCATGTACTCACCACCCTTTTTCTGGTTATGTGTACTCGTGCGTTTATGGACGTTTACGGCCTTTGTAGCCTTTGATGGCACTTGATGGGTCTTTTACAGCCCCGCGAGCTTGGTGATGAACGAGTCGATGGCGCTACGCGCGGCGGCATAATCCTCAGGATTGTTGACCACCACGGCAAACGACAACGCTCCCCCATTGGTGCGGGACACATTGCCGGCCATCGACGCAACCGTGCCGAGGCTGCCGGTTTTGACGCGCAGCAGACCAGCCACGGCATCATCCGTATACCGATCCTGCGCCGTGCCCACCAATCCCGCGATGGATAGACCTTCCGCGCCGGCCGCGCCACTCTTGGTGGTCAGATTACGTTGTTGGACGGCCGCCAGCGTGCGTACGGTGAGCCGGGAGCCGGGAGACAGACCGGAGCAATCGGCCATGGTCAGACCGGATGTATCGAGACCGAGATCGTTCAGAGTGGATTTGACCGCCTCCGTGCCGCCTTCAGGACTGTTTGTCGCTGATTTCGCCAAAGCGGTGAGTCTGCCGAACTCCTCGGCCAGCGTATTGTCCGAATGCCGTAACGTGTATGCCATGATTTCGGACAGTGTTGCCGAACTCACCGAAGCCAAAGGCGTTTCGCCGGATGGAGCGGTGTTTGCCGTCATGTCTCCGGTAACGGCCACACCGTTCGATTGGAGCAGTTCGGCGAATTTCGTGGCCACGTCGCTGGCGGTGTGCTGGGACAGTTCCGGGTAGCCGGCCGAATCATCGGGGTCGGCCGGCGCAGGCGTATCGGCGGTGTGTTGGCGGCCTCCATCAATCGCCATTGATGAGACCGGCGTGAAGTAGACGGTGTAGTCGCTTAAAACCGCGCCACCTTCCGACAGACCTGCGGGAATGCGTGAGTCGCCGAATAGGGTGTCGTCGTACTCGAGATTGACGGAAGTGATGCCTCGCTGGGCGAGCGCGGCCACGGTGGCCTTGGCCAAGGTGTTCAGACCGGCACGTCCGTTGGTATGGTTGGCGTCGGAATCGCCTGCAGACAGCAGCATGTCGCCATTGCCTTTGAGGGTCAACGTATTGGTGCCGTCATCGGATTGGGTGAGGAACACTTGGGTATCCAAGGTGGATGCCATATTCAGGGTGGATGAGGCGGCGAGCGCGGTCAGCGTTTTCAGTGTGGATGCTGGCTCGCGTGGAGTGTTCGACTCATGTTCGGCGGCGACGGTGCCTTGGGCGTCTTCAATGATCACCGACGTATCGTTTCCCACGCCTTGCGCGGACAGCAATTCGTTGACCAGCGCAGAAGCGGCCGTGGAATCAATGGCCTTGTTCGTGTTCAAGGTGCCGGCGACGGTGCCGCCTGATTTGGCGGTGGCCGGATCGGCAAAAACAGGTGCGGTGACGGGCTTCAACGTCAATAATCCGGGGGCCACGTCGGTGATGTCGGCGGCACAGTACCCCGCGAACAGGGCGATGGTGGTCAGTGCGGAAATGATGACGGTCAGTGTTCGGCGATGCGATTGTTGGGGCCGCCGTTGCGCTTCACGTCGCTGACGGCGTGATACCGCTGTAGATACCATCGTGCTCCTTATGCCAAGGCAATCATTTCTGCAATGAGGCGAACGAGTCGAGTGTTGCCACAATCGAGAGCATTCGCGCATCCATCAGCTTACCGCCCAGCCATGTCCCGAGTGCCAGAACCCGGGTTCTAAATAGAAGTGCAACACCTTGTCTAGGGTTGGAAGTGTTCAGTTTCTAACTTAAGAAGGTGTCGCACTCATGGGTCAACAGTATTCGCACCTGTCGTCCGAGGAGAGGATCCTGATCGAGAAGCTGCATTGCGAACAGCATCTGAGCATTCGGCGGACCGCGGAGAGGATCGGCCGGGACAAGTCCACGG